>CAXTIY010000149.1:0-8212 GCA_964244215.1 uncultured bacterium | reverse complement strand
CGCAGGCCGCAAGACGACCGGCAAACGCTTGCGCTTACCGTGGAGGTAAGCACGAAGGTCGATTGACATCGAACATACGTTCGATTAGGATTGGCCTCCCATGGCCTTACTGCCGCCCTCCGCCACGCGCCGCGCCGCCTTCGATGGCTTGCGCGCGACCCTGTCGGCAGCGCACCGCAGTGCGGCGCCCGAGGCCTTCACCCAGGCCGAGGAAACCATCGTCCGTAGCGGCTTACGCGGGCTCGATGCCGCCCTCGGTGGCGGTTTTCCGCGCGGACTCATTTCGACACTCGAAGGGCCGGCGGGTTCCGGGCGTTCCGCCGTTGCAGCGAGGCTGCTCGCCGCCGCTACGGCGAGCGGCGGCCTCGGCGCGTTGATCGAATTGCCGGACGGCCCCGAAGGCCGCGCTTATCCGCCCGCGCTCGCAGCCGCAGGCGTCGATCTAGAACGGTTGCTCGTGATCCATGCAGCCGATGCCACGGGGGTGGCCCGCGCGGCCGACATTCTCTTGCGGGCGGCGGCCTTCGGAGTTATCGTCATGCCCGCCGTCGTACTGCGAGCGGTCGCATGGACGCGGCTCGCAAGTTTGACGCACCGCGCGAACGCCGTTCTCGTAACGCTCGGGAACGAGGCCTCGAACGAACTCGGCTATTTCGCCTCTTTGCGCGTCCGGTTACAGATGCGCGGCGTACGATTTTCAGGGAGCGAGGGACTCTTTTGCGCGCTTGCGGGACTCGATGTGGAAGCCGCCGTTCTCAAGCACAAACGGGCGGCCCCGGGGGGACGCGCATCGTTCTCGTGTGGGACGTTCGAGCACGGTGGCGCGCCTCTGTCGACGCTCCGAGAGCGAATCTTACCCGTGGAGCTGCTCCAGGCACGAAACGCGAAGTAGACCTTCGCCTCGAACGGGGCAGGCGTTCGAGATAAAAACGATACAATTCACATCTATCTGTCTCATTCCGTTTTCAGAACGCCTATGACGTCCCCAACTTGGTCGCGGTTCTGCTCGCGCTTCCTCATGGCACTCGTGGCTCTCGTGCTTCTCTACGTCGTGCAGGCGCTCTGGCTCCACTCGCCGATTCGGCCCGGCGTGGCCGACTTTCGCGTCGTCTACTGCGGCGAACGAGCGGCGATTCGGGAACGTGCGGATCCGTATCGCGTCGAGCCGTTACGAAGCTGCGAACATCGCGTGCAGAGCGAAACGGACGAACCCGTCTGGTCCGTCACGCCGTTTCCACTGCCCGGCTACACGACGGCCGCTCTCGCGCCGCTCGCATTCTTACCGTTCCCGGTCGCACGCTTGGTGTGGATCGTGCTGCTCGTGGCTTCGTTCGGTCTCGCGGCGGCAGCGATCGCGACCGTACTCGACGTCTCCGGGCTTGCCGTCGGTTTCGTCTTCGCGCCGACCCTCGGTATCTTGAATCTAAAATATGGAGAACCCGTGCTCGTCTCCATAGCCGCGCTGTGCCTTGCGGCGCTAGCCGTCCATGGGCGGCGCCCTACCCTCGCGGCGCTCGCCGCCGCCGTGGCGATGGTAGAACCGCACGTCGGTCTACCGGCGGCGCTCGGGCTACTCGCGTTGGTTCCTGCGGCTCGGCGAACGCTCGTGACGGCGGCGGGGGTTTTTGCGGCGGTTAGTTTCGTGACGCTCGGCCCAGGCAATCTCGAGTACGTACGCGACTTTCTCCCGGCTCAGGCACGGGCGGAACTCGGGGCCGACGACCAGTTCAGTTTAACGCATCTCTTGCACGTCTTCGGCGCCCCGGCGCAAGCGGCACTAACGCTCGGCAGTCTCTCGTACGTGGCGACGATACTGCTCGGCTTATGGCTCGCGCACCGGTTCGCAAGGCGTTCGTTCACGCCGGCGCTCTTCGTCCTCGTACCCGTGGCCACGGCGATGCTCGGAGGCCCGTTCCTTCACGACGTGCAGATCGCGGCCGCCCTGCCTGCGGCGCTGGTTCTGGCCCGGCGCT
Organism: uncultured bacterium; assembly: GCA_964244215.1. Lineage (GTDB taxonomy): Bacteria > Vulcanimicrobiota > Vulcanimicrobiia > Vulcanimicrobiales > Vulcanimicrobiaceae > CAXTIY01. Next base: position 6,239 of record CAXTIY010000149.1, on the reverse strand, counting down.
ACTGGCCGGCGCGCGGAGCCGTCGCGCTCTTAGCGCTCGACTGGTCGCCGCCCGCCTCACATCTTATCTTTCCCGCGATCCTCGCGGCGGCGGGCGCGAGTTTTATCGTGCTCGGCGAGGTAACCTCGGCGCGCCGGACGAGCTACGGGGCGGCCATCGCAGCCGGGGTCCTCGGGCTCGCGCTCGCCCTCCCGCTCGCAGGCGTACCGCTCTCCGGCGAAGCCGCCGGCCCGGCGCCCGTTATCGGAAATACCGAACTCTCGTCGGTTCCTTGGGGCCTGCGCATAGCGGCGACCCCGGCTTGGTCCGGCGATTCCGCGCGCACGGCATTGATGAAAACTCCCACGTGGGCGGCCTTGCTACTTCTGCCGCTCTGTCTACTCTTAAAACCCGAGCCAAGCCGCCGCGACTCCGTGCTGATCCCCCTGAAAACGCACGATTGACATCGAACACACGTTCGATTAGGATGGCTCGACCATGCCGATCGCTTGTGCTTTCGTGCCGGCATTTCCGGTCGCCGCAGCCCGTTTCGCCGATCCGCGTCTCGAGAATCGACCGGCCATCGTGGTCGATCGGCTCGAACGCGGCCACGTCCTAGCACTCGACGAAGACGCATACACGCTCGGAGCGAGGGTCGGCATGACGCTCGCCGCAGCCGCGGCCTGCGCGCGGGAAGCGACGATCGTCCTTCACGATCCGGCCGGTTGCCGTGCGCTTTGGGAGCGCGCGCTCGACGCACTCGATGCGGCCTCGCCCTTGGTCGAAGACACCGCCTGGGGCACGGCCCTGCTCGAGATGCGCGGCATCGCGGGCTCGGAACGGCACTGGATCGCGAGCGTCCGGGACGCCTTCATGAGCGATGCCGAACTCGCGCGGCTGCCGCTCGCGGTTGCGGTCGGACCCAACCCGTTCGTCGCCCGTGCGGCGGCGCGCACGCAGAGTGGCGGCATCGTCCGGACGGGGCAAGAACGGGCCTTCGTCGCCCCGCTGCCGCTGCGGTTCCTCGATCTCGATCCCGGTACGCTCGCCCAGCTCGAGCTCTTCGGGGTGAGCACCCTAGGCGAACTCGCGGAGCTGCCGCACGGCCCGTTCGTCCGGCGCTTCGGTCGTGAGGCCGCGCGCTGGCACGCACGTGCCGGCGGCCACGATCCGGAGCCCCTCGTGCCGCGCGCGCGCGCGGTCGCGATCGATCACGCACTCTACGGCGAAGGCACGGCGGAACGCGAAGACCAGCTCTTTTTCGCGCTGCGCACGCTTACGGCACGCGTCGCAGAAGACGTCGCCCTGAGCGGGAAGCGCTGCGGTGCGCTGCATCTCGAACTCGAATGCGAAGACGGCACGGCGAGTATCCTCGAAACGATGCTCGCGCAACCGACCGCCCAAAGCGCGACGATGTTCGATTTGGTTCGCGCGCGCCTCGAAGGTACCACGTTCGCTTCGCCCGTGAGCGGCATGCGGCTGCGCGCGGAGCGGCTCGAAGAAGGCGGAACGGAATTATCGCTCTTCGCAGGCCGCGATCCCGATCTCGAAATCGTGGGCATCGCGCTCGGACGCTTGGAAGCGGCGCTCGGACCGCAGGCCGCGCGCCGCGCGCACGTCGCGCGCGGCAACCGGTATGAAGCGCGTCTACGCTACGAACCGTTTACCGCGAGTACGCTTGCCGGGGGTATCGCCCGCGCCGCACCCGAGCCACAGAGCGAGACGGGAACCTTTACGTATCGCATCCTCGCACCGCGCGCCGTCGACGTACGCGTACGGCACGGCCGCCCCGCTTTCGTCGGTGCGGATGCGGTCCTGGAATGTGCGGGCCCGTGGCGCGTCGATGAGGCGTGGTGGAGCGGGACGCTTCGCTCGGGCGCCGTCGCGCTCGTTCAAGATACCTACGACGTGCTGCTCTCGAACGGTATCCTCTGTCGCCTTTTCAAAGAATGTGGACATTGGTATATCGGTGGCGTTTACGATTGATCCGTACTACGGTTCAGGCGGACCTCAGTATTACGTACTTGAAAACGCGAATACATCGCAATGGAGACGATGAGGCGCACCCAAGTCGAACCACTCCTAACCTCGGACGACGTTACGTCACGGGGCAACAGTTTCGTGCCGTTCGCTCTCATCGCGCTCGTTTTTGTGGCCGTCGCGCTCTGGCTTTCAACAAAACTAAACCTCTATATCGATGAACTGTACTCGCTTCACACGACGAGTCACGGCTTCGCGTACGCGCTCGAACAGTCACTCGGTTTCGAGCAGCAACCACCGCTCTTCTTTCTCGCACTTACCGCTTGGCGCTCGCTCGATCCCGGCGACTCGTTCGCCCGGCTTTTCTCCATCGGCTGCTCGCTCGGCACCCTTTTCGTGGTTTGGCGTTTCGGGCGCCGTTATTTCGGGACGTTACCGAGCTGGCTGACGCCGCTCGCCTTCGCGATCAACCCATTCTTCCTATGGGTCGCGCTCGACATCCGCGTGTACGCCATGATCGTCTTGCTGAGCGCCCTCTTGGTATCCTTATTTTTCGATGCTTTCGGCGGCGAACGATTTTCCGTCCGGCGCGCGGCCCTGTTCACCGTCGTCGCGGTAGCCGCAATCTATACGCAGTACTTCATCGGCTCGATGTTCCTCGGCTTCGGTGTCGCGCTTCTCGCCTGTGGACGTTGGCGCAGGCTCGTTCCCTTCGGCCTCTCGATGCTCGTGGTCGCGCTCGCTTTCTTACCGTTACTGCTGGGTAGCGTCGGTAACGAACTCTCGCAAGCGACGTCGAGCCACATCGTCACGCCCCTCGTGCTCGCCGGACGGATGCTCAGCAGCACGCTGTCGTTCGTGTTTCCGCACACGTGGGTCGAAAAATCGAAGGTGCTCAACATCGTCTATCTCGCGCTCGTTCTCGGCACGCTCGCCTTCGTCGTTCGCGCGGGCCGAAGCAAGGCGGTCTCCATGCTCGCGGCTCTCGTCCTGAGCATGGTCGCGTTCTTTCTTTTGGTTATCCTCGTCATCACCGCGCCTCTCGAAATGCCGCGACACATTTCCGCGCTCTACGCACCGGCGATGCTTTTGGCACTCGGCTCGTTCGCAGCAATCGGAAACCTTACGGCTCGCCGTAATGTCAGCTTTGCGTATCTCGCTATATTACTGGCCTTCAGCGCGGCCGACGACGTAAAGACGTACCACGCTCCGCTCTCGAACTCGGGCGATTGGCAACGCGTCGGTGCGTTTCTAAACGATCACGTCGCAGCCTCCGAACCGATCGCCGTGTTCGATACCGAGGGTGCACTCGGCGTACGGCACTACTATGCGGGCCGTGCGCGTATCGTGCCGCTTCCGCGCGAACAAAATTTCAACGTCTTCGATCGCCGCGATTTTGCCATTACGAGCCCGCACGAACTCGCAACCGTCTTCCCGGCGCCCTCGCCCCGGTCCGGCCGAGTATGGCTCGTGTTCGGCGTGACCGCTTGCACCATGATAGAAATCGGTGCGAGTTGTCCGTATCTCGACGCGTATCTCGCAGATCACTTTCGCATCGTCTCATCGACGAAATTTAACGGCACGACCGTGCAGGAACTGCAAAAGAAATAAGCCGGCAGCGCGCGCAGCTACGACGCGTAGGGCTCGTACGGCGCGACCGGCTCCAAGATCGCATCCATGCGCGCGAAAACGTCCGGCGCGACGTCGAGATCGGCCGCCGCGACGTTATCGTCGACGTGCCCGGGTTTGGTCGCACCGACGATAACGCTCGATATCTCGGGCCGGCGTAAACACCAGGCGAGCGCGAGCGCGCCGAGCGAAGCGCCGGCTTCCCGCGCGAGCGGCTGTAACGTTGCGACCGCATCTAAAACCGGCTGCGTGTAATAGCGGTCCATCATATCGGCAGAAAGTCCCGCGGCGCGGGAGCCCGCCGGCGGCTTCGCAGCATCGGTATATTTTCCGGTGAGGATGCCCATGGCGAGCGGCGACCACACGACGTTGCCGAGACCGTAGCGCTGCGTTGCAGGCAGCACGCTGCCTTCGATGCGGCGCCAGAGGGCGCTGTATTGCGGCTGATTGCTGATGGGCTGCGCCCATCCACGCGCGCGGCATAGTAAAACGGCCGCCGCTATTTGGTCTGCGTTCCACTCCGATACGCCCCAATAGAGCACCTTGCCCGCGCGCACGAGATCGTTCATTACGGAGCACGTTTCTTCCAGTGGCGTGTCGCGATCGTAGCGATGACACTGATAGAGATCGACGTAATCGACGCCTAAGCGCCGCAGCGACGCATGACATTGCTCCGTTACGTGCTTGCGCGATAAGCCGCGGTCGTTCGGACCGTCGCCCATCGGAAAAAATACTTTTGTCGCGAGCACGAGCGCTTCGCGTCGCAGGGGTGCGATCGCTCGCCCGACGACTTCTTCCGATCGTCCGCGCGCATAGACGTTCGCGGTATCGAAAAACGTAACGCCGCGTTCGTACGCGCGGGCGATGCATGCCCGGGCCGACTCCTCCTCCACGCTTCCGCCGAACGTCAACCAAGAACCGAGACCTACGACCGATACGCGTAAACCGGAGCTGCCCAAATTGCGATAACGCATCGGTAAAGGCTCCCCGGCCGGGCCGAGCTTTCCCTGCGTGTGCGCTCGAATGCGGCGGCGTTACATGCGCGAGCGTTACGGGGATAGGCGACAGGTATGGAACGTCGATGGGTCACTCTTAGCGTCGCCGGGGCGGCGCTTGCAATCGTGGGAGCGTTGCTTCGCACGACTCGTGGAAACGGACCTCGCAATGCTCGTGCCACGGTACCCTACGGTCACGGCTCGCGTATCGAAGAACGCAAGACGATCGCACGCGAGCCGCTCGAGGTATATGCGGCTTGGCGCGATCTCGAGAGCCTGCCGCTCGTCATGCCGCACGTGAAGCGGGTGGACAATTTGAACGGCGGCACGCGTTCGCGCTGGACGCTCGCAGGCCCGGGCGACGCGGAAGTGACGTGGGAAGCGGACATCTTCGAAGACGTGCCGGGCGAACGCATCGCATGGCGCGCGGATGCGGCGCCGATCAAACATGCGGGTACCGTTCGCTTCGCGCCCGCGCCCGGCGGCCGCGGTACCGAAGTTCATATCGAAATAGAATACGTCGCGCCCGGCGGTCCGCTCGGCGCCCTCGGAATAAAATTTGCTAAAAAGCCACCGCTACGCTTGCTCGAATTAGACTTGCGCCGCTTTAAATCGGTGCTCGAAGCGGGCGACGTTGCGGTTAACGGAACGGACGTCTCAGAATGAAAGCCCTGGTCTACCACGGCCCGCGCGACGTGCGCATCGACGAAGTCGCCGAACCTCGGTTACTGCGCCCCACGGATGCCATCGTACGCATTACGTCGACCGCGATCTGCGGTTCGGATTTGCATCTCATCAACGGTTACGTACCGACGATTCAAAAGGGCGACATCATCGGGCATGAATTCATGGGCGTCGTCTCGCAAATCGGTGACGCCGTTATGGATTTCAAAGTCGGCGATCGCGTTATCGTGCCTTTCACGATCTCGTGCGGCGGCTGCAACTATTGCAAGTCGGGTTTCGTAACGCTCTGCGATAATTCGAATCCAAACGCGCCGATCGGCGACGCGCTGACGGGCCACTCGCCGGGCGGTCTCTACGGTTACTCACACGCCTTCGGTGGTTATCCGGGTGGCCAGGCGGAATTCGCTCGCGTCGTTTTCGCCGACGCGAATCTCTTTCGCGTTCCCGATACGCTTACCGACGAACAGGTGTTGTTCCTGACCGATATCTTGCCGACCGGTTACCAAGCGGCGGAGAACTGCGATATCAAGGCGGGCGACGTCGTCGCCGTTTGGGGCGCGGGCCCGGTCGGTCTCTTCGCGGTGCAGAGCGCGCTCTTACTCGGTGCCGAACGCGTGATCTGCATCGACCGGCTCGAAGACCGCCTCGAGCGCGCGCAAAAACTCGGCGCGGAAACGATAAACTTCGATCGCGAAGACACCTTGGTCGCGCTCAATCGCAAGACCGGCGGACGCGGCCCCGACGCCGCGATCGATGCGGTCGGCCTCGAAGCGCACGCCTTCACCGCGGACGCCCTGCTCGATAAAGCGAAGCAGGTAACGAAACTGGCGTTCGACCGCACGCATGCCGTGCGCCAGGCGATCTACACGTGTGCCAAAGGCGGCGTCGTTTCGATTCCGGGTGCGTACGTGGGCCTCGTGGACATGTTTCCGCTCGGCCAAGCGTTCGCTAAAGGTTTGCGCTTACGGATGG
>CAXTIY010000148.1:0-8246 GCA_964244215.1 uncultured bacterium | reverse complement strand
CCGACGCCGAGATCGACGCTCATACGCGCTCGCAGCCGATCACGTAGCGGTCGAGGAGCCAAAAACAGACGAGCGAGAGCGCGATCAGCGCGATCTCGAGTAATACGGAATTCATCGGGTAGGAGCATACGCCGGTCGGTCTGCGCAGTGCAGCCGCCGTTCGGATGAACCGAACGGATGCTTCAGATCAGTAACCGGCGGAAGCTGCCATGTGCTCGATCGACGAGTCGCCGTTCGCTACGCGGTCCTCGTCGACGAGTGCGAGCGCGAGATCGATGCCGGCCTTCCGCCAGGGCCACTATCCGACGATTACGGACATCGCGATTTGCGCGCGCCGCGGTTACCTCGAAGCGGCGGCGCGCGCGACGGCCAGAGCGGAGCGACGGGGTCGCAAGCGAGGGTGCGGAAGCCGATCGACTTCTGGCAAGCGCATCGCTTTCGTATCGTACGGCTTTGCGACGATGCGATAGTCGAAGGCGAGCGTCGAACGGCCGTGGTCGTTTTCGAAGACGGCAAATCCCTCGGATGAGAGCCGGCTTACATAGAGGCCGTGGCTGTCACCCTGCGGCGTGACGAACACGAGATACTTCGCACCGCGATCGATCGTTTCCGCAAACGCCGGCTCGAGTTTAACGTACGCTTCACCGCGTACGAGTTGCGCTTCGCCCGTATCTTCGACGCTCGGCTGCGTGAGGCGGCTGCCGAAGGCGACGACTCGCCGGCCGCTTGCCGACCGCGTGCGCAAAAACGGCGTGCCTTCTTGCGTGAGCGAACCGCCTAGCGTCAGGTCGCCGGAATTATCGATGCTGGCGACGTTCTGACAACCGATTCCACACGTTTGCGCGTCGAAGACGTCGCCGCCGCCGTCCGGACTCGTGTCCACTTCGACGCTGATCGCAGAACCGGTATCGGGCGACGTGAGCTGTACGTCCAAACCGTCGGTCGCCCCGCCACCCGCGAGTGCCCAGATGCCGGCGCCGAAGAGTGCCGACTTCGAGCCGCCGACGACCCCGACGACGCCGTAGCTCTCGCTCCCGCCCTGACCCGTTACGCCGAAGCCATGCGCCGATTTGCCCTGCACGCCCGAGCCGTACGCAGACGTGCCGTAAACGCCGGAATTCCAACCGACGGTGTTCGTCGTCGCGTCGTAACCGCTCACGCCGGCTTTACCGGTCGCAGCCGACGTCGATTTGTAGTACGTGTAACCGACCACGCCGTCACCAGATTTGGACGTTCCCTCGATGCCGGTGCTTTTGCCCGAGCCGACCGAGGAATCGGTATTTTGTGCGAATACGCAGGCCGCTACCGTGTTGCATGTCGTCGCCGCGGATACCGCGGACGTCGTCGCGACGAACATTGCGTACGCGTAACCGAGCGACGCGTAGATCGCTCCGCGAACGTTCCGCGAAATATTAAATGGCACTATTGCTTCCTCCGCTTAAAAGTGTTACGTCTGCTTCGCGTTGTTCACCCGTTTACGGTAAGGGACTGCGGTAATTATATAATTACTGCTGTAGTCGGTGTTAAAGGTTGTGAGCGGATGTCGAGCGAGCGATTTAAAACGTAGCTGATCTTCAATCAAGCATACAGCTATTGTTTACGGCTTGCTAGCTCGCTATGTAAAGTTATGCTAAAGCGTAATTAACTTAAAAGTCTTACGCAAACGGCGAATCGCTGTGACTGCGCGTTGCGCGTAACCCGTTCGGGTTAGTCGTTATCGCTCCGGCGGCGTTTAGGCGGCGCCGGCCACGTGAGCTCTATCGACGCGCGGGCGACGTGAACCGCTCGGACTAAGCTCGCTTAAAAATTACCGTCGCCAGCGGCGGAAGCGTTACGTTTAGAGAGTACGGCTTTCCATCGATGCCGTAATGTTCGGCGTGGACTTCGCCGTTGGTCACGCCGCTGCCACCGTACCTTAAGCCGTCCGTGTTGATCGCCTCGACGTACGCGCCACCGTCGGGAACGCCGAAGCGATAGTTGTATCGCACGAGCGGCGTAAAATTCGTAATCGATACGACGAAATTATTCGGATCTTTGCCACGCCTGGCGAATGCGATGACCGCGTCGCTTTTATCGGAGCGAATGAAGTCGACGCCGCCCGCTTCGCAATCGAGCTCGTACAAGGCGGGCAAACCGCGATACGTGTTGTTCAAATCGCGAACGAGCGCGAGAATGCCGGCGTGGCGCGCGTAATCCAGCAGATGCCAATCGAGGCTACGATCGTGATTCCATTCGCGCTCCTGCGCGAACTCGCCACCCATGAAGATCAGCTTCTTGCCCGGATGGGCGAACATAAAGCCGAAGTAGGCGCGTAGATTAGCGAAGCGCTGCCAATCGTCGCCCGGCATCTTTCCGATGAGCGAGCGCTTTCCATAAACGACCTCATCGTGGGAAAGCGGGAGCACGAAGTTTTCGGTATCCGCATAGACGAAACTGAACGTCATCTGATCTTGGTGGAAACTGCGATAGAGCGGATCCGTCTCGATGTAGTCGAGCGAGTCGTGCATCCAGCCCATGTTCCACTTGTAGCCGAACCCGAGCCCCCCGAGGTAGACGGGTGCGGAAACGCTCGGCCACGCCGACGATTCTTCAGCCATCGTTATCGCGCCGACGTTTTCGCCATAGAGCGCTTCGTTCGTTCGCCTTAAAAAGTCGATGGCGCCGAGATTCTCGCGGCCGCCGTAGCGGTTCGGGATCCACTCGTCCGCCTTGCGGCTAAAATCGAGATAGAGCATAGAAGCGACGGCGTCGACGCGCAAGCCGTCGAGGTGATAGCGGTCGATCCAGAACAGGGCATTGGAGATTAAGTAGTTGACCACTTCGTTGCGGTCGAAATTGAAGACGAGGGTGCCCCAGTCGGGTTGGAAGCCTTGCCGCGGGTCTGCGTGTTCGTACAGATGCGTACCGTCGAATTCGGCGAGACCGTGAGCGTCCGTGGGGAAGTGCCCGGGCACCCAATCGAGCAATACGCCGAGCCCGGCCGCATGGGCACGGTCGACGAAGTGGGCGAACTCCGCGGGCGTACCGAAACGGCTCGTCGGAGAAAACATGCCGATCGTTTGATAGCCCCACGAACCGTCGAAGGGATGCTCTGCGATCGGCAGCAGCTCGATGTGCGTGAAGCCGAGACCGGCGACGTAAGGAATGAGGTCTTCTGCGAACTCGCGATACGTAAGATAGCGATTCCCGTCGGCGCGCTTCCAAGAACCCAAGTGCACTTCGTAAACAGATATCGGCGCGTCTCTATTTTGCACGGCAGCCCGGCTCGCGAGCCACTCGGCATCGGTCCAATGTTCGCTGCCCGCAACCGCCACGACCGACGCCGTCGCCGGTGCTCGCTCGGTCGCGAATGCGAACGGATCCGCCTTCAAGGGCAGCACGGTACCATGCGCGCTACGAATCTCGTACTTGTAAGCCGCGCCTTCTCGCGCATCCGGCAGAAAGATTTCCCAAACGCCCGAGCTGCCGCGCTTACGCATCGCATTACGACGACCGTCCCAATCGTTGAAACCGCCGACGACCGAGACGCGCGCTGCATTGGGCGCCCACACGGCAAAGGCGATGCCGAAGACACCCGCCATGGCGGTCGGATGGGCGCCGAATTTCTCGTAGAGCCGCAAGTGGCGGCCTCCGGAGATGAGGTACACGTCGATATCGCCGAGCACGGCTCCGAAGCGGTACGGATCTTCGACTTCCCACGTGTAGTCGCCGACCGTCAAGCGAAAGCGATACGCGAAGGGTTTCGTACGCCCCGGTATGACGCCGTTGAAAAAGCCCTCGGGCGCGACGCGTTCGAGCTCGGCAAGCGTCGAGCCCGATAGAGCTTCGAGTACTTCCACACGACCGGCTTGCGGTAAGAACGCGCGAATTTCGAGTTTGTTATCGCTTTCGTGCGCACCGAGAATCGAGAACGGGTCGCCGTGCTCGGCGCGAACGATCGCCCAGATGTCTTCAGGTCGCAACATGCGCCGTCTCACTTTCCGCCGCGAGAATCGCGCGGATACCTTCGAGCGGAATCCGGACCCACGACGGTCGATTTGCGAGTTCGTACGACATTTCGTAAAATGCCTTCTCCAACATGAAAAGTTCGAGCAGACGTTGCGCTTCTCGCGGATCCGCCGGATATGAAGCGCTTCCGACGATCGTCTCGCGATAACCGCGCAGGAACGCATCGATCGAGCGCCGCTCCCAATCGAGCGCGAATGGCTCGAGGGCTCGCGTGTCTTCGATACGATCGGCGTTGACGCCGCGCATGCCGGCAACCTTCGCGTAGTTAATCGAACGTAACATACCGGCGACGTCGAGAAGCGGCGACGATTTGCGGCGCCGTTCGTGGAGAGGCCGGCCGGGCTCGCCTTCGAAATCGACGATCATATAGTCGTCCGCAACCGTCAAGACTTGACCGAGATGAAAGTCTCCGTGAAAACGCGTTTTCACGAGCGAGTCGTACGGGAAGCCGGCCGGAATGGCCAGGCGCGATAGAACGTCCGACCGCTGTTCGAGCAGCGTACGCGCGAACGGCTGCAAATCGATCGGAATGCGTTCGATTTCGTGCTCGAGCGTCGCTAGAGCCTGCTCCGCGCTAGCTCGGGCGCGAGCGCTCCAAGAAGCGATGTCGTCCGGCGTAACGGGCTCGGGTTCGAACGCCGCATCGCCGAGCGGCGTCGCGAAGGCACGATGCATCTCGGCCGTACGAACTCCGAGGCGGCGCATACGCGATAAAAAGATTTCGTGATAGTCGAAACCGTCGTCGCGTAGCCGATCGTTCGCCCCGGCATTTTGCGCGACGGGCGCTCCGGTGGACGTCTCTTCGCCGGCTTGCAACGAACGCTGCCGGTCGAAAAAGCGATCGAGATACGCAAGCGTGGTCGACCAGCCATCGCCCTGACTTTCGACGAATTGCTGTAAGATGCACAGCGACGTCGACTCGCCCGCGGCGTTGAAATGTTCGAGATAACCGAAGAGCGGTGGACTATTGCGGTAACCGACGCGGTCGAAGAAGCGTGCGATCTCGAGTTCGGGCTGCGGACCCGGGTGCAACTTACGGTAACCTTTGAGAACGACGCGCTCGCCGATGACGACCGACGTATTGCTCTGTTCGACGTCCATCCGCCGAATTTTCGGTTTTGCGGATAACTCTAGCTCGCGCAGCGCTTGCGTCTGCGTACCGACGAAGGTGCCGCCGCGCGTCGACGAGAGACGTTGCTCGCCCCGGACGGCTCCGAGCACGGCGAGAACGAATGCGTCGATCGCGAAACCGTCGTAAAGAAAACCGCTTACGGCCCCCGACCGCGTACGAGCGATCGTCGCGCGTGAAAGAGCTATCGAATGGTCGTCGCTCTCGAATCCGATCGCGAGCGGTAGGAAGTATTGGCTTCCCGCCTCGACGAGCGTCAACGAAGCCCGCGCCTCTTCGTTTCCGATACGAACCGTGTCGACGATCGGCGTGCTCGGGAGCGGTTTATCCCGATCGGTGAACCAACGTTGTGCGCGAAGAAACGCCGGTAGCATATCCCGCTCTAGCGACGCAAGAGATTTCGCACCGAGGGCCGTAGCCGAGCCTACGTGCGGTAGTACGAGCGTGTGTAGCTCCGGAAGCCGCCCCGGTACCTCGCCCTCGGAGAGTGGCGCGTCGGTCGATTCCGTGAGCTGGAACCAATAAAAACCATGTCCCGGAAGGGTAACGACGTACGGATCGTTACCGACCGTCGCGAACGCACTCCAGCCCATCATTTCGACCGGTACGCAATCGCGATACGCCGACAGATCGAGCGATACTTGCTGTGCCGAACGCGCTAAATTCGCGACGCACAGAACGCGTTCGTCTCCATATTCGCGCACGAACGCGATCACCTTACGATTGGCGGGCTGCAAGAATTGTAACGTCCCGCGGCCGAACGCTTTGTAATTCTGCCGCACGGCAATGAGCTTACGCAGCCAATTGATCATCGACGATGGACTGCGCGATTGCGACTCGACGTTTACTGCTTGGTAACCGTAAACCGCATCTTGAATCGGTGGCAAAAAGAGCCGCGCGGGATCGGAGCGGGAGAAGCCTCCGTTGCGATCGATCGACCACTGCATCGGCGTCCGCACGCCGTCGCGGTCGTTGAGATAGACGTTGTCGCCCATGCCGATTTCATCGCCGTAGTAAATGATCGGCGTGCCCGGCATCGAGAGCAGCAGCCCGGTTAAGAGCTCGATACGACGGCGGTCGTTCTCCATGAGCGGTGCGAGGCGACGGCGTATGCCGACGTTAATCTTCGCGCGCGGCTCGGTCGCATAGATGCGGTACATATTGTCCCGCTCGCGCTCCGTCACCATCTCGAGCGTCATCTCGTCGTGATTACGAAGAAAGATCGCCCACTGACAATTTTCGGGAATGTCCGGCGTCTGACGCATGATGTCGATGATCGGATAGCGATCCTCTTCGGCAATCGCCATGAACATTCGCGGCATCAGCGGGAAGTGGAACGCCATCTGGCACTCGTCGCCGTCGCCGAAATATTGCCGTACGTCTTCGGGCCACTGGTTCGCTTCGGCGAGGAAGACCTTGCCTTCGTATTCGGCATCGAGAACGGCGCGCATGATCTTGAGCACGCCGTGCGTCTCAGGCAAGTTTTCGCAATTCGTGCCTTCGCGTTCGCACAGATACGGCACGGCGTCGAGTCGCATACCGTCCACGCCCGTATCGAGCCAGAACCGCATGATGTTACATACGGCTTCGATGACGCGCGGATTGTCGTAATTGAGATCGGGCTGATGGGAGAAGAAGCGATGCCAATAATACTGCTTCGCGACCGGGTCCCACGTCCAATTCGACGTTTCCGTATCGGTGAAGATAATACGCGCTTCTTCGTACTTCTTCTCGCTATCGCTCCAAACGTAGAAATCGCGCCAAGCGGAGCCGTGTCGCGCACGTCGCGCGCGCTCGAACCACGGGTGCTGATCCGACGTATGATTAACGACGAGTTCGATGATGACGCGCAAGTCGCGGTCGTGTGCCGCTTTGACGAATTGCCGGAAGTCGTGTGTCGTCCCGAAAGCCGGGTTGATATTTCGGTAATCGGCGATGTCGTAACCGTCGTCGCGCATGGGCGACGGAAAAAACGGCAACAGCCAAACGCACGTCGCGCCGAGGTTTTTGATATAGTCGAGTTTTTCCGTAAGACCGCGAAAATCGCCGATGCCGTCGTCGTTGGCGTCGAAAAACGCTTTGACGTGCACTTGATAAATTACGGCATCCTTGAACCACAGCTTGTCGTTATCGAGCACGCGTTTCCTTAAGCGATCGCCGGAGATACCGGCAATGTCAAACGGTAGATTGCAACGGGATTTCGCTCCGGGTCCAGCCGCACGCCATGCGGCGAACCGCGCCAAGCTTCCTTGGGGCCGCCGCCGAGGAGTTCTTCGACTTCGAACGACTCTTCATCCGCGAGGCCGAGATCGCCCGTCGGAAACCAGAGCGTCGTCTCGTGCGCCACGAGCGGATCGAGATTGACCGCAATGAGTAGGACGTTGCCGGCCCGGCGTTTGCCGTAGAAGAGCACCGCATCGTCATCGGCCCGGTAGAACCGTACGTTGCGCCAGTCCTGCAATGCGGCGTTTTCGCGCCGTATGCGGTTGATGCGCGCGATATCGCCTTTAATGTTCCCCGCAGCATTCCAATCGCGGACGCGTATCTCGTATTTCTCGGAATCGAGATATTCTTCTCGCCCGGGTAGCGCCGCGTTCTCGCAAAGTTCGTACCCGCTGTAGATGCCGTAGATGCTCGAAAGGGTGGCTGCGAGCATGAGCCGTATCCGGAACGCCGCACGGCCGCCCGTCTGTAGGAACGGCGGAAGAATGTCGGGCGTATTCGGGAAGAAGTTCGGCCGATAGAATTCCGCCATCTCGGTTTCCGCAAGCTCGGTCGCGTACTTCGTGAGATCGCTCTTCGTGTTGCGCCACGTAAAGTAGGTGTACGATTGCGAGAAGCCGCCTTTGGCGAGTTCGTTCATGATCTTGGGACGCGTGAAAGCTTCCGCGAGAAAGATCGTGTCGGGATGGCGCGATTGCACGTCGCCGATCATCCATGCCCAAAACGCGAACGGCTTCGTATGCGGATTATCGACGCGAAACGTCTTGACGCCGTGGCCGACCCAGAATTCGACCACGTCGCGCAGTTCGTTCCAGAGCTCGTTCGCATGCGGACCGAACCAATTAAAGTTAACGATGTCCTGATACTTTTTCGGCGGGTTCTCCGC
>CAXTIY010000147.1:2544-8318 GCA_964244215.1 uncultured bacterium | reverse complement strand
AGACGCTCGTCGCCGCCGTCAAGGCCGCGGGCCTCGTCTCGACGCTTCAAGGCCCGGGCCCCTTCACCGTGTTCGCACCGACCGACGAAGCGTTCGGCGCTTTGCCCGCGGGCACCGTCGACATGCTCGTCAAGCCCGAGAACAAAGCGGCGCTTACGAAAATCTTAACCTATCATGTCGTGCCGGGCAAATTGGATTTCGCGGCGATTTCGACGCAAATTCGCGCCGGCGGCGGTAAGGCTTCTCTGAAAACCGTTCAAGGCGAAACGCTGACCGCAGCGATGAACGGCCCGCGTAACATCACGCTCACGGACGAGAAAGGCGATGTCGCGCGCATCACCACGTACGACGTCTATCAGTCCAACGGCGTCATCCAGGTCATCGACCACGTTCTGATGCCGTAGCTCGAACCCGCGACGTTAAGAGCCCGGCTCGCTCGCGAGTCGGGCTCTTAACGTTTAGAACGGAGCCGTAAGGCGAAAATCGGCGCGAAAGCCTTCGCCCCATTGTGTAGTATTGAATCCGTTGTTGACCTTGATCAAGTAGTGCGTATTCGTGAAGTTTTGGAACGTCGCATTGAAGCCGATCTTACGATCGGCGCCACGGCCCGCGTCGCGTCCGAACGATGCGTCGAAGGTGAGATGCGGCGCGAGCCGGCCGCCGCTGCCGTCTTCGAATTCGACGGGGTAGCCCGTACCGTAGAGCGGCTCGAGTGTCGCGAAGTAGTCGTGAGCCGCGCCGAGGCGCTTCGTAAAGCCGAGCGTTGCCGAAAACGCCTGGTCGTGATCTTCGGGCCCGAGCGTAACGTCGTTCGGATCGGTGTTGGGCGGAAATAAAAACGTGCTTCCCGAGATGCCGCCCGCCTGCGAATTCGATAGCGTCGTCGATAAGAACATCGAATCGCCGCTTTTAAAGCGCGCATCGACGCGACCTTCCACGCCTTTGGCGATGCCGATCGTATTGTTGAAGACGGCGAAGATCGGCGTGTTGGCGAGCTGCGTCGTATCGAGCACGTTGCGCACGTCGCGCTTCCAGAAGTTGAGCGTCGCGCGCGCGCCGGGCGCAAACGTGTGTGCGAGGCCGAACTCGTAATAGGCGTCGTGCTCGGGCGCGAGCGTATACGCGGGCAGCGCACCGCCCGCGTCGCCGCCTAAGATCACTGCGGCCTTACGCGTATCCTCGATAAACGGCGCCGCGTAGAGCGTGCCGTAGTAAGCGTGCACGATATCTTGCGGATCGACCTGTCCGTTAATCTCGACGCGCGGGCTGAGCGCACCGCCCGTGGTATAGCCCGTCGAGTGATCGAAGCGCAGTCCGCCCTGCACGGAGAGGTAGCTCGTCGGCGTCCATTTGTCTTCGATATAAGCGCCGAGCTGCGAGCCGCGCTGCGCGTTATTATCGAAGAAGTTTTGCTGCGGCCCGGCCGCGTTGCCGTTCGCATCGGTATTGAAATACGCGATGCGTTCGTTGCCGGTAAAGTTTTCGACCGATTCGTCTACGCCGATCTTCACCGCGTTCGCGCCGAAAACGTGAAAATGCGTGAGCCGGATGCCTTCGAAATTCGAGTGGCGATCTTGACTGAGCCCGTCGATGCCTCCCAAAAGATCTTGCGAGACGTCGCCGAGGTAACGAACGCGGTCATAACGATACCATGGTGCGATCTGCGTGTACGAGTTACCGTCGGCCGCATTCTTCGTGTAGACCAGATTGAAGAAGTTGTCGTACTCGTGCTGCACGTCGTCCGTGCCGGAGGGCACGACGAGCGGGTCGTTCGGATCGCCCGGATGCGTGTTGATGGGGATCGCAAACGTCGCGTCGTTATTCGAGGCGTCGAACGTAAGCGTGTCGTGTGCGCCGATATTCGTGATCGTGCGCACAAATTGATTCGATTGATTGGAGCTATCGTGGTCGGGATCGAACGTCGGCGAATCGATGCCGCGATTGGTTCGTTCTAGATTCGCATTGAAGAAGACGCGCGTGCGTCCGACCGTTGTCGACTCCGCGATGGACGACTGAGCGCTGCCGTACGAACCGAGCCCCGCCGTTAACGAACCCTGGCTCGGCGCGTCGAGATCGCTCTGACGATGGCTGATGATATTCACCACCGCCCCTTGCCGCGAACCGCCGAATTCGGCCGGAAAAGCGCCGGTAAAGACTTCGAGCGAATCGATCGTGCGCGGATCGATGATTTCGCTAAAATTTGACGTCGTTGCCACCGGCAACGGTACGCCGTCGAGTTCGAAAGCGAGGCCGTGAAAGCCGTGCGCGACGGGCTCGTTATACGAGAAACGGGCGATACCGGGAAACGTCGAGATGACTTGATTGAGGCTTTGATTTTGTGGCAGCGCGGCGAGCTGCTCGCGTCCGATCGAGTTGACGGAAACGGGAGACCCTCCGGCGCCCTTCGTGCCCGAGGTAACGGCTTTGCCGATCGTTCGCAAATGCAATTCGATCGGAAGCGTTACGACGGCGTCGCTCGAGACGTCGACGGTTTCTGAGTAGTCGGGCGTTCCCGCATGATGCGCGAGAAGCGTGTAGTGGCCGAACGGCACGTTTCCGATCGTAAAGGCACCCGCGTCGTTCGTGACGCCGTGAATGTGTGCCGCTTCGCCCGCGAGCGTGAGCGTTAACGTAACGTTAGAAACGGGTTTTCCGTCCAGCGTTATCGTGCCGCGCACGAGCCCGGTCGTATCGGCGATGGCGGGACATGCGAATAGTAGGGAAGACACGGCAGCGAGTGCCGCTAGTGAATGGCGCATAGATCTCCTCAGGTAGGGTGCATACTGCCGCGCGTAGCGGCGAGGCGGCCTACGCGAAGAGTGGCGGAGCGCGTCCTCGGCGAGCTCCCGCTCGCACGGCGCCCGCTATCCGGTACGAGCGCCAAGTGCGCGCCAAGACGGAAGCTGCGGGCGAGCGTGACACTCGGCTCGCCAAAGCGGCAAGTGCATGGCCCGAGCGGACGAGTAGCCGCCCGATATAGCGGGCGAACGCCGCGACGGCATACGCGGCGGCCGCGGTTGCGGCGAGCTGCCAGGCACCGCCCGCGAGCGGCGTGTGGCCTTCGGCAAGTTCGATGAGTCCGAACGCGAGCGTGCCGCCGGCCGCCAGTTCGACTGGGAAGAATACGCGAGGGGAGCCCGCCTCGTAGCGCTCGTGCCGAGACGGGCGGCGCGCGCGCAGCGCGGCGAATAAGACGCTTCCGAGCGCGGCGAGTGCGAGTGCGGCGCCGAGGCTCGAATACAGCCGGGCAGCGTGCTCGGCTCCGGGTGCGTGCTCCGTGCCGAAGAGCGCCAAGTGCACGAGAACCGCGACGAGGACGGCGAGCGGAGCGATCGTGCCGACTCTGCGCAGCGACATCAGTAGGGCTGATTTCGGTGCGTTTTCGCTCGTTCCCGGTCTTAACTCGCGCCGCCGGATGCCGAACATCGTTACGAAGTGCGTCGAATGCTGCTCGCGCTAACGTTGCTATTATTAGCTGCCCGCATAACGGCCGCTGGTAAGCGTGCCGGACGCAACCGCGCCGTTCAATCGGCAACGCTCGTTGCTTAGCAACGCATCGTCCTTCAACGGATTGCGCATCGCGGCAATCGCGCTCGGCCTCGTGCTGCTCTGGCTCGTGGCGCCGTCCGCCGCTTCCGAGTTACGGCTCGATGCGGCGATCGGTAGCGCCGGGGCAGAGCCTGCTTCCGAGGTTTTTCGAGATCCGACGGGCCGCCTTACGCTCGGCGACATCCTCGGGCGCCGCTCCGCGTTCGTGCCGGCAGCTTCTCTGGTTCCAGATCTGCGAGCTTGGGCTTTCGCTCCCTCGACACTGTGGTTTAAACTTCGACCACGTGCGGCGGAACCGGGCCCTTGGTACTTACATACGACGTATTTTGTCGATCGCGCCGAAATGTATTTCGTCGCTGCGGACGGACACGTGGAGCGGACTCCGTTCGGCATGTTGATCCCGTTTGCCCAACGCCAGTTGCCGACTTACTCGAATACCATCGTGTTGCCGGAAAAAGCGACGCGCGAGGGGACGCTCTACCTGCGCATCGTTACCGACCAAGACGCTTTCGGCGGCTTCACGATCCGGCCCGCAGTTTGGGAAGCCGTTATCGGTCGTTCCATCGGCGAAGAGCGTTTGTTGCCGCAACTCGTCATCATCGGAATCGTCGGTGCTCTCGCGCTCTTCAATCTCGTGCTGGGATTGATGCTTAAGGAGCGTATCTATTTTTGGTATGCGGCGGCAACGGGAAGTTTCGCGCTCAACGAGATCGTATTCTGCGGTGCGGCATGGCGTTGGCTCTGGCCGAACGCTTCGCTTTCCTTCACGCTTGCCGCTTACGTTTCGTTCCTTCTCTATTTTGCTTGCGTCCTTTGGTTCGCGCGAGCGTATCTCGATCTGTCCACGACTCAACGCACGTTGTGGCGTGCTCTCGTTAGCGTTTACGCGCTCGGCGCGCTCGCCGAAATCGCATGTGCCCTCGTACCGAACATCGTCGACGACGCGGGTGTAAGCCCGTTCGTCGATATCGGGTTCAGCGGCTCGTTGCTGCTCGGAATCTTCTGGGGTGGTGTGGTCGCCGCACGTCGCGGCTACCTTGGCGGAAGGTCCTATTGCATCGCGTTCGCAGGCGTCGTCATCGGATTACTCGTGGGTTCTCTCGGAAGCACCAAATGGTTTCCGGAAGATAGCTTGACCGACGCGGCTCCCGGCATCGGCGTCGCCTGGGAAGCGATCGTTTTCGCTCTTGCCCTCGCCGACCGCATCTCGCGCTTACGCAGCGAGCGCGACCAGTTCGAAGCCGAGGCGCTCGTGGATGGGCTAACCGGCATTGCGAATCGTCGTGCGTTCGATAAGCGGGTGGAAGAAGAGTGGCGGCGCGGTACGCGCGGAGGGACACAGTTGGCCACGGTCTTGATCGACGTCGACTTCTTTAAGAGTTACGACGATCAATACGGGCATCTGGCCGGAGATCGCGCTCTCAAGCTCGTTGCGGTCGCGATCGCGCGTTCGGTTTGCCGGCCGGACGATTATGTCGCGCGTTACGGCGGTGAAGAATTTATCGTGCTTCTCCCGTATTGTTCCGCAACCGACGCCGTCCGAGTCGCAGACGTGATACGGGCCGCCGTGCAATCGCTCGACATCCGGCATGACGTTAGTGCGAGCGGGCGGCTTACGGTAAGTGCGGGTGCGTCGAGCGTGGTTCCGAGCGAGGCGGCCGCACCCGAACAAATGATCGCCGCTGCGGATCGCGCCTTGTACCTTGCGAAGCGTGGCGGCCGCAACCGTGTTGCGGAGTGCGAAACGCTCGTTGCCTAGGCGCGCTAATACCGTGCCGCCGCCATGACGGCGCTTGCGGGCTTGTCGAGATCGCCGAGTAATTCGGGAGCGACGGCTAATGGTGAAATTGCGTGAAGAGCGCGGTAACGATAGCGTTCGCGGGGCCCGCATAATCTTTGGCGTACGAGCGATATGTCGTGAGCGCTCGTTCCATGCCGACGAGTTGCGCACGCAGAAGCATCGCGTCGTCACGATCGTGTAGCGATGCACCCTCGAGCGCGAGAGCGGCTAACCGCGCTTCCCAGCCTTTAATCGTCGCGAGGTCGGTCTCGTTCTCGGCGTCCGAAGGCGTATCGAGCCGGCCGTCTTCATCGGAAAGCCCGAGCCCGGTTGCGATCAGCGGATGCGCTCGGCCCCAGTCGTACGTCATCTCATGCGCGATATCGTGTAATAGCGTCGAGGCGGGTTGCGGAGCGGGAGCCGCGCCGAGCAGAAGCGTGGCGCA
>CAXTIY010000147.1:0-2444 GCA_964244215.1 uncultured bacterium | reverse complement strand
ATAGCGTCGAGGCGGGTTGCGGAGCGGGAGCCGCGCCGAGCAGAAGCGTGGCGCAACAAAGGGATAGAACGTGGCGTGAAGAGGACCGAGACACCGGCGCTAGGATCGCGCCTGGGGCTTCGGATGGCGCGCTAAGGCAACGGCAATTTCATTATCCATCTGGTCCGGAGTGAGATCGCCCACGGATAAGCACGATACCACACCGCGGGCGTCGACGAAAACGTGCGTCGGTAACTCTTTAAAGCCGAGCGAATCGAAAACCGTCGCCTTCGTGTCGAGAGCGATCGGAAACGGAATCTTATGCAGTTCGCGGAACGCCCGCGCGCGCTCGGGCTGTTCCTCCACGTCGATACCGATCGTCACGAGCGCATCGCCGTATTTATGTGCGATGCGCACGATGTCGCCGGCCTCTCGATTACACGGGCCGCACCACGTCGCGAAGAATTGCAGCCACACCGGTCGTCCGAGGTAATCGCTTAAAGTAAATATCTCATCCTTGCCGTCGAGCAGGTACAAGCTGAAATCGTAGGCGTGATCGCTTGCGAATTTCGTAAGATCGCGGCACCAAGGACCGCTTCGAGCGCCGTCCGCGAGTGCCGGGACGCTCGCCATGACTACCGCCGAAGCCGTGAGAAGCGAAGCCGTAAGAAACGCTTGTCGAGAAGGGCGCTCGGGTAACTGCATGACGCCCGGCCCGTTCGGTGAGCGCGGCGTTCACTCCTCACCCGTCGCGTCGCGCTCGAACGCAAACGCAAACGACTTCAATAGGGAACTATCATAGCGAAGGTAGAGTATAGTTACCTGATTATCCACCACGGCGAGAGCGGAGAGCGATGTCTACAGTAGGCGTCCCGATTTTATTTTGTCACGAGCGTGTAAAGACGTTGCTCGCACCGTGCGCGGCGATCGCACTAATACTCGGAATCGCCCCCTCGGCCGCGTTCGCGGATCCGGCCGTAGCCGCGAGCCCGTCGCCCGAGCCGAGTCCTTCGCTACCTCCGGCCGTCGCGCAACTCAAAGCGAAGGTCGAAGCCGCTGCCGGGAAGCGTCCCGAGAGCGAACGCATCGTGTTCACCATTGCCGAGAACGGCCGAACGAAGACACGTACGGTCGTCCGCATCGGCAAGAACTCCCGCTCGACGTATGAGGACGGCCCGTTCATCACCGGTCGTGGCACCTTTAACGGGCAAGCGTGGCATCAAAATTCGAACGGTATCACCGTGCTCGATCAACCACGGCCCGGTGCGGAAGCGGGCGAGCGCAAAACGGTCGAAGTCCGGCACGTTACCTCGCCGCTCGTGGCCGACGTAATCGTCGACGTCAATCGAAAGGGCGACGGGACGAAGACCTATGTCGATCCGGCAACGTCGCGCGTCGTGCGCGTCGAGACGATCCAGCCGACGGAAACGACGGTTACGACCTATGACGATTTCAAAGAGACTGCCGGTCACGTGCGCGCGTGGCACGAGCATTCGTCCGACGGTCACCCCGAAAACGATACCGACGAGCGTATCGTGTCCATCACGACGAGCGGCGTATCAGCCGCCGACGTCGCGATCGCCCCACCGCGGCGTTCGCTCGTCAACTTCCCGGCAGGCGTCACCTCACTCAAACTGCCGGCGCAGCTCGATACGAATCAAAAGTTCATCGTGCGCATCGGGGTGGGTTCGCGCGGTCTCGATTTCATACTCGACACCGGTGCCTCGGGAATCGTCATGGACGAAGACGTCGCACGAAGTTTAGGGCTAAAGTTTTACGGTATGGGCTCGGACGCGTCGAACGCCGGTCGCTATACCCGCAGCATGGCGATCGTTCCGGAGATAAACGTCGGAAAACTCTCTATGAAAGACGTTGCGGTCGGGATCATCCCGAGCTTAAATTTCACAAGTCCGACAGAACCCGTGAAGGTCGTCGGATTACTCGGTTTCGACTTCATCGCGTCGCTCGCGCTCTCGCTCGATTACGAGCATGGTACCGTGAGTGCCGTCGACTACGATGCCTTTAAGGCGCCGGCCGATCCGCACACGATCGCCCTGCCGATTCGCGTCGGCAATCAGGGGCCGGAAACGGACGTTTCGATCGACGGCCATCTCGGCGAGCGCTTCGAGATCGATACGGGAGGCGTCGGCGGGGTTCTTATCAACGACATTTTTACGCGCCGATACCCGGGATTGACGAGCGGCTTTCGACCGGGTGGCGGCCAGGTCTATCTCTCCGGCGTCGGTGGGAGTTTCGCGACCACCGCCTACAAAGTACCGAGCCTGCGCTTGGGGACGACGACGTTCCGCGACTTTACGGCGCTCGTGATCGGCTCGGATCGGCTCTACTCTTACGGTGGCTTTGATGGTGTCATTGGCCCGGAGATACTCCAGTATTTTACGGTGACGACCGATTACTTAGATTCGACCATTTATCTCGAGCCGAATGGCCTCGGAAAGAAGTCG
>CAXTIY010000146.1:0-8321 GCA_964244215.1 uncultured bacterium | reverse complement strand
TTCTCGTGCCGGTCGCGGCGAAGCACAACGTCGAACGCAACATCGACCTGCTGACGGCGGCCGGTATCTCGCGACCCGAGCGACCGGATTACGCGGTTCCCTCCGCGTGGCGCGCGAGCGAGCGCGATCCCGCGCGTCTGACCATACACGTCGGCACGATCGCGCATGACGGCTTCGAGAATAAGCGTTGGCCGCTCGAAAAGTTCGCACGCGTCGCTCGCGAGTTGCAAAGCTCCGGTTACGAAATCACGTTGCTCGCCGGACCCGACGAATATGCAGAAACGCGCAGCCTGCAAGCGGACGTGCCGGGCGCGCGCATCGTGACGGGTTCGCTCGAAGAAGCCGCGCGGCAACTCGCGAGTTCGGCGCTCGTGTTGACGAACGACAGCGGCATCGGCCATTTGGCGGCGGCCGTCGGCACGCCGGTCGTCGGCTTATTCGGACCGACGCCCACGACCGGAGCGCCGTATGGGCCGCTTTCACATCCGCTCCGAACGAGCCCGTGTCCGCCATGTTTTCATCCGCTCTCGCGCGGCATCTCATGCGTCTTGAACATCGATTACCGGTGCTTGAAGCTCGACTTAACCGCAGAGCGCGTACTCGAGCACGTGTACGGCGTGCTCGGACGCGAGCGGGTCGACGCGTGAGAGCGGTCGGCATCCCCGTCTTCAACGAAGAAGCGAATCTCGCAGACCTCTTGGAATTTTTGGTCGCCGAACCCGGTATCGATGAAATCGTCGCGGTCGACGATCGCAGCACGGACGGCTCGCTCGCAATCTTGCGCGACTTCGCGAGTCGTCATGCGAAAATCCGTGTCAGGCAAGCGGCCGAACGCAGCGGGCAGCTTGCGGCGTGGCGCACGGCCGCCGAATCGTGCAGTGCCGGATCGATCTGTTTTATCGACGCCGACGCCGTTCCGGCGCCGGGCGCCTGCGAAATCTTGTTCGAAGCTCTCGAAGGCGACGTTCGCGTAGCCGTCGTGAGCGGGAGAACGGTTCCCGATGCACATTCGCGCTTGTGGGCGGCAGCGCGTTTTCGTGCGGAGCTCGTTCATCGCTTGCGCGCGTTGCAACTTCCCAGACACACGATCATGGGCCGCTTCTTCGCCGTACGTCGCGAGTGGTTTCTGGCGACGGCGCAGCGCTCCGATATCATCGCGAACGACGCGTATCTCGGCGGAGCCGCAGAGCGGGCGGGGCTCGTGAGCCGCTATATTCCCGGGGCCGTGTGCTATTACGGCGAGGCGCAAACGACGTTCGATTTCGCCGCACAGCGGCAACGGGCCGATGCCGGCTACGCACAATTGCGTGCGATGAGCGTCATCGAACCGGCGGACGAGCCGCGCTTCGCCGACTACGTGCGCGTCGTCGCGGCCGCGGCGGTATCGGACCCGATCGCCGCATCCTCATGGATCGGCGAACAGATCAAAGGCCGCCGTTTGCGCGCGTATCGCGTTTCCGGACGAGACGAAGGCAGCTGGGAGATTCAAAGTTCTACGAAGCGGCGACTCGCGCCGCGCGAGAACGAGCGATGAAGGCGCGGCGATTGCGCGCGCGAGCCCGCCTGCTGCTCGTGCGCCGCGTGCCGCCGCTCTTACTCATCGTTGCGATTGCGGCATACGGCGCGATGCTCTATGCCGCCCACGACGCTTCTCTTCGAGCGAGCATCGAAGAACGGTACGTGCAGCGCCTCGCGGAATCGCCGGACGAAAGTTCGAACGCCGTCGGCGATCCGCGCGAAGGGGCGTTGCTGCTCGAGCCGCGCCCCGGCGGAAATGCCGACGCCACGTGGCGCTTACGCCGAGTTGCCGACACGCTCTCGCCGGGTACCGCGGTGCGAAGTGAGGATGCATTCGTCACGGGACTCGACATTAGTTTCTTACAGCGTGATAGTGAGGCCACGATCTTTCTCGACGGTAAGACGATCGGACTGTTCCGACCGCTCGTACTCTCTGCGGACGACGAAGGGCCGTATGCGGTGCTTCATCCGCCGCTCGCAGGCATCGATATTCCGCCCGCATACACGACCGGACTCCGTTTTCCACTTCCCGCGTCCGGCGCGTGCGTGGAGAATGATTGCACGTTGCATATCGCCATAAAAAACGCGAAGTGGGTCGTACGTCGTGTCGGTCTGCTCTTCACGGTTGCGCCGCCGGATGCGCCCGCGCTTTGGATACGACCGTTCGCTCCGTGGCTCGTCATCGCCGTCGCGCTCGCAACCGCCGCGCTCAGTCACATCGTGCTCTCCGCGCGTCTCCGTTTCGCTCGTTCTCCGCGCGTGCGCCGGATAGGCGGATGATCGCGCGCGCCCGCAGTGCGCTCGCGTTGCTCGCAGCACGAGTCAAAACACCGGATATCGTTCGTAGCGATTTCGATGAAGAGACGAAAGCAACGATTAAAGCCGTGCGCGAGTTTACCGCCACGTCGCCCGAGCGAATCTTGGCCGGTTGCGAAGCCGTCCGGTACGCGGTTCGCTGTCGGATTCCGGGGGCGATCGTCGAGTGCGGCGTGTGGCGCGGCGGTATGGTGATGGCGATGTTGCGCACGCTCATCGCGAGCGGCGATACGGAACGCGACGTATATCTCTACGATACGTTCGCGGGCATGTCGCCGCCATCGTCCCGGGATCGAACTTTCAAGAACGAGTCGGCGGAAAAGCTTCTCTCGCGCGGCGATCGCGCCGACCCGAGTTCGATCTGGTGCGCGGCGTCGCTGGACGACGTGCGCGCGAACGTCGGTTCCGTCGGCTACGATGCGCAAAAAATCCATTATGTCGAGGGTAAAGTCGAAGAGACGTTGCCGCAAACGCTACCGGACGAGATTGCGATCCTGCGGCTCGATACCGATTGGTACGCATCGACGAAGCACGAACTCGATCACCTCTTCCCGCGGCTCGCGAGCGGCGGGATCCTGATCATCGACGATTACGGGCATTGGAAGGGTGCGCGCGAGGCCGTAGATCGCTACATCTGCGAACACGGTTTACGCATTTTTCTCAGTCGCACCGATTACACTGGCCGGATTGCCGTCAAGCTTTAAGTTCGATCTTCGGGCGGTCGCGTGGCAGAGTACGCTCGCGCTCGCGTTACTCATTGCCGCGTGTTTCGCGCTTTTCTCGTATCAGGGGCACGCGCCCGGCACCGCGGGTAACGCGAGAACGCATTTGCTGGAACGCTTGGGTTCGCAGCTCGACGCGGATCCCGAAAATGCTAGGTTCACGGCATCCAACTCACTTTTGCTGGGAGCGAACGCGAAGCAGGCGACGGCGACCGCCGAGTGGTCGATGTCGACCTACGAATTCGCTCATCTCTTACCGCATACGCAGAGCTGCTCCATGAGCGTGTACGTCGTCGGCCCCGAACTGAGCGGTGCCGATACGCACGCCTACGCGCAGATAGAGTTAAACGGCTCTCCGGTCGCGCGTATCGCCTTTCGCGGCCGCTCGCCGGAATTCGCCGTGCAACCGAGGCGGCTCGCGCCGGCCGGCGTGTCGCCGCAAAGCGTGCCGATGACGCCGCTTTTTAATCCGAAGGGTCTCGTGTTTCCCGTCGCTGCGGCATTTTGCCGAGCGGACCGTTGGAACGTGCGCGTGCGGCTTTCGCATGCGCGCTGGGCGATTGCGCGCGTGGGCATCGTCGCCACGTTCGCGCCGGCGGCGACCGCGCTCGCGCCGACGACCGCAACATACGTGCTCGCGCTAGTGGTCGCGGGCGCATTGCTTTTCGGAACGCATCGGCTCTTTAACGCCGTCGCACGCGCGTACGGGCCGCTCGCGCTCGGGTTGACGTTACTTATCTTTTTATGCGCCGTCGTCACGCATGACGAATGGGATTTCCCGGTGTGGCTGCGCTTTACCGACCTGATCGCCTTCGGCCACGCGAGCCCGGCGAATATGTGGGGCGGCAGCCCGCTTTGGCCGCTCGGTCTCGGAATCTTGGCACCACTTCTCTCGGCGTCGTACGGCCTTACGGGCAACGGCAGTCACGAAATAACGGCGCTCTTTCTCAAGCTCGCGATGTCGCTTGCGACCTGCGGCAACGCCTACGTTCTCTCACGCGTCGCGCCGCCGGCGCTCCGGCGTTTCGTCTTTCCGATAATCCTACTGTCGCCGGCGGCACTGTACGAATTGGGCGGCGGATACCGCGAAGTATTCGCAGGCTCGCTATTTCTCCTGGGCGCGGTGCTTTCGCTACGCTCCCGCTACCTTTGGAGCGCGGTCGCGTTCTCGTTTGCAGCCTCGATTTCCGAAAGCCTTATTCCACTCGTGTTCTTACCCGCGACGCTGCGTCTGGGCATTCGGGGGCTGGACGCTCGTAATCTTACGCGCGCCGTGCTCGACGTCGTAGCGGGTCTCGCGCCGATCGCGCTCGAGTGGCTCTTTCTCATTCCGCACAGTGTCGTGGCGACGACGCTCACGACGCGCGTCAGCGCGGCCTATCGCTTCGGCGGCGGCTCCTGGCTCTCGACGCTCGACGGCTTCTTTAAACTTCCCACCTGGGTCGGAGCGCACTCGACGATCATTACCGTCGCCTTACTCGCAGCTTTTGCCGCACCGCTCGGCATACTGCTGATTCGCTATCTCTTTTCGAAACGCGTCCCGGCTCCGGTCCAAGAGAAGCGCATCTTCGCTGCATTCGCGGGCCTGGTGGCCGCATTTTTTTTGGCGTATCGCGGCGTCGATCCTTCGACCTGGTATGCGTTCTGGATCGTCGTCGCGTTCTACCTGATTCGCTTCGAATCGACGAGCCCGTTCGCGCTTCTGCTGAGCGCGCTACAAGCCGTCGCGTTCTATGCAATTTTGGGCATCGGCGACTTTGCGAACGCGACCTACGTCATGCCGCAGAATCAATCGCTTATCGGCGTGCTCGGCAAACCGATGTTGATCGCAGTCGCCGCCGTGAACCTCGCGACACTCGCATTCTACGTGTCGATCGTATTGGAAGATACGTCGCTGCTATTCGGGCGAGGCTCGCTTTGGTTTTTAATGCTCTTCTTCGGTGCTGCGGCGACGAGCGCCGTGAAATTCTATCCGAGCGACATGCTAATCTGTTCGTGCGTCGCCGGGCTCGTGCTCGTCGCGTTTTGGCGCTTGCTACGCCTGAACTTTCACGCGAACCCGCCGCATCGCCGGCCGCTACTCGATTATATCGGGCTCTTGGGTGCCATCGCGCTCGGCGTGACTGCCGGACTTGGCAATCCGGGAGCGGATCTCGCCGGCGCGATCGCTCTGTTGCTCGGCTTGTCGTACGGCTTCAAGCTGTGTGACATCGTCCTCGCTACTTGCGGAATACTGTTCGTCGGCGTGCAGTACGGATTCGGCTGGTTCTCGATCGCGGGTTACGTCGTGCTGTCGCTCCTCGCGGTCGCATCGGTGCGTAAGGCGCGCGTCGCATCGACACGCGGACGAACCGCTCTCGAGCCCGCCCGCACTGCGAAGCACCGGTAGAGTAAGAGCGCGACGAGCGCGACGCTCACGATTTCGGAGAGCGCGACGAGCGCGGCGCCGGCTTCGAGGAGCAGCACGGGTTCGGCGGAGGTTCGCGGCGGAACGAGCCAACCGTTAACGGCGCCGTCGATACGAACGTGCGGTAAGAGGACGCTGCGATAGAGCGCGATCCATTTCGCATCGTACGTGACGTTATAGCGCAAGAGCGGATCCGCTCCGGCGGGCACCGAGGCCGTTACCAACCACGGAACGGACGCCGAAAAACTCACCGCCATGCTGCGCAGCTCCGGTGGGTTTAGCGGTACGTCCGGGAGATGGGCGGCTTGCGCGGCGACGACGCACAAACCCGAACATCGGACGGCACGAACGTCGCTCGGAATAAAGATCCAACGGAACCCGGCCGTATTCATCGCGAGCGCGACGCCGGTGGGCTTGGCCTGCGGCGTTGCGGCGGAGAGTGTTCCGCGCACGAGCACGAGCGCGTAGGTGCTCGGAACGACGCCCAGCGTCGCGAAATTATTCGTCGTTACCGCGCCGCCATAGGATTGCGCGAGTTCAGGATCTTCGACGAAGGCCAGGCGCGCATCGACCCAGCCGTCCGACGCGCGGACGAACGCGTTCCCGGGCGTTACCGGTAGAACCGGGCCGAACGCATGCCACGCAGCCGGCACGCCCGCACCCGCGGCATCGCGCGCGTCGGCGAAGAGGACGTTACCCGCACCGACGTTGGACGCGAGCGTTCCGACGGCCGGAAACGGGCCGAGCGATAACTCCGGCGTCACCCGAGGAACCAGCACGGACTCGGCCGCGCTTTTCTCGAGCCAATGCGGTAACGGCAAGGCGAGTTGCCAACGAATCGACGGATCGGTTTGCAGCCAAGGTCGCGCGAGGACGTTCATCACGCTCAGTGCTCCGAGCGCGTCCGTCGAACCATCGCGCAGGTAACGTCCGAGCGCGGGACTGAGCGGAAACATCGGAAGCGACTCATTCACCGGCGTAACGTTATCCGCGCGCGGATAGAGCTCGGGATCGGTGCCCGACCCGCGGTTAACGAGCCGCGCCGGATAGAGCGCGGGAGTCAGCAAAAAACGACTGTTGGGCGGGTTCGCGATCTGGGTCGACGGCAGCGCCCGATGCGTAACCCAGTAGTGGTCCGGCGGAGCGCCGGCCCAACCCGCGAGCATCGCGAGGGAAGCGGCAAGCCAGGGCCACGCGAGCATGCGGAAACGGGCCACTGCAATCGCGCAAAACGCCACGTAGCCGACCGCGACGAATCCGAGCAGCCCGTAAAGCTCACGAAAGATGCTCGCTTCCGGTACGTGCGCGATCGTCCATGCAAAACCGTCGCGCAGCGGGCCTTGCAATCCGAACGACCAAACCAGCGGAATCGTCGCAAACGCGATCAGCCACGCGAATCGACGCCGGTACAGTAGTATCGCGATGACGCCGACGATGGCGATCGCGACGACGATCCAGAGCGACCATTCGTAGAACGCTGCGAGAATCGTATCGTATCCGGTGAAATATCCGCGTAGAACGACGGCGCGAAGGGGCGCAACTGATTGCCCTCGCTCCCACTCGAGGGTGACGGGCGTTCCGAGTAAGACGTCACGCGTGACGAGGATGCCGACGAACACCGGCAGCAACATCGTGCCGACGGCGCACAAGGCGAACCACGAACGCATTCGTAGCGAAAGCCAACCGAAGAACAGCGTATCGACGAGCAAGTACTGCACTTGCGGTGCTACGGCGATCGCGAGTAGCACGAGGCGCAGCGGGTTTCGGTAGCGCGTGCAACATTCGCCGACGAGCCAAAACGTAGCGGCGTACGAGAGCAACATAAAGCCGTGGCCGGCGACGAGCTCCGTGTACGTCCAGGGATTAAACGCCGCAAAGAGTGCGGCCGCTATCGTTGCGACGGGCGGGCCGCCGAGAACCCGGGCGAGTCGCGCCGCGCCGAACACGAGCAACAACGCGTACGTCGCGAAGTAGAGCATGTGCGTCGCATAGGAACCGGTCAGCGTCGCCACGGCGCTTCTGGCGAAGATCAACACAAACGAGGCCGGATAGCCCTCCACGGAACCCATGCCGGTCGGATCCCAGCCGGTAACGTTCGCGATCGCGAATCGCAGCGAAGGGACGATTGGAAACCAATCGTGCCGCAACAACGGCACGCCGTTTGCAACGAACGCGAGCGATGCGGCCGCAACGAGACACAGGCAAAGCGCCGTCAGAACGGAACGCGGCGATTCAGCCGCTTCGAGCCTCCGAGCCGCGATGATTAACGCGCCTTCTGCACGAGCAGCCCGAGGTTGTAGGACAAACGGCCGCAACGGACACGATCTTCCAACGCCATAATGCGCTCGAACAGCGGCGCGAAACGGCGCGCGCGGCCGATGCCGAGAACGAGTCTCGAAAGATTGATGACGAGATCCATCACGGGTTCGATCAGCAATCCCCAGCGTCGCGAATCCACGATCGTGTACCGGCCGGCGAAATCGGAGCTCTGCAGCTTACGTTCGATTTCCGCTTTCGAATAGTGGCGGTGCCAATCGTCGTAGCCCGGTTTCGCGCCACGCGCTCGGCCTTCTTTTGCTCTATAGAGCATGTCGTAAATCCGAGGTGCGGAGTTCCTTAACCGCAATACCATATTGTCGAGATCGAGAAACGAGAACGCGCCGCGGTTCGGCACGGTTATGATGAAGTGGCCACCCGGCTTCAAGAGCCGGAACACTTCGTCAAGCGTCCGGCGTTCGTCGCGTACGTGTTCGAGCACGTCTGCCATAACGATCACGTCGAATGACTCCGCTTCGAAGTGCATGCTTTCGACATCCGATACGGCGAACTCGATCGCGGGATATCGCCGGCGTGCAACC
>CAXTIY010000145.1:0-8333 GCA_964244215.1 uncultured bacterium | reverse complement strand
TCGAAGAGTCGCTCAAAGGCGGCGATTTCGGCGGTATCGGCGTGTACATCGTTCAAGATCCGCGCGACAAGAGTATTCTGGTCCAGCCGATCGAGGGAATGCCCGCGTCTCGCGCCGGCGTACGAACCGGTGACAAAATCGTAGCCGTGGACGGCCACGCGATCGCCGCGCTCAAACTCGACGACGTCGAGCGTCTCTTGCGCGGCGAAACCGGAACCGTCGTTCACGTGCGCGTCCGCTCGCACGGTGCCAAGGCGACGCGCGTCGTGGCCATCACGCGGCAAAAGATCGTCGTCCCGTCGGTGCACGCGAAGATGGAAGACGGCTACGATTACGTTCGATTAGCCGACTTCGGTTCGACGTCTTACGATGAAGTTCGTAAAGCCATCCTTAGCGGCAAAGCGCAAAAAGCTAAGGGCTACATCTTGGATCTCCGAAATAACGGTGGTGGTTATCTCGATGCCGCCGTCAGCATCTCTAGCTTATTCGTGGAGCGGGGCACGATCGTCTCGACCATCGACCGCGCCGGCGACCGCGATACGAAAGCCGCCGCGCCCGATAGCGTAAATTACGTTGGCTCGGCGCCACTGGTACTCTTGGTAAACAAGTTTACGGCGAGCGCTTCGGAGATTACGGCCGGAGCCGTTCAAGACTATAAAGTGGGTACGTTGATCGGTACCAAGACCTTTGGTAAGGGCGTCGTTCAAAGCATCTACAATACGCTCGACGGCGGAGCGCTCAAGATAACGACCGCGAAATACGTCACGCCGCTCGGGCGCGACATTCAGCACAAAGGCATCATGCCGGACATCGTCGTCGATCAGCGCGTCGACGAACCGATTATCGACACTCCCCACGACGTACAACTAGCCGCCGCAAAAGCTTTCTTGCGGCGATCTGCGAGCAGGTAATAGATGAACCGCGTCCTTCCGTTTCTCGCCGCCTCTGCACTTCTGGCGACGTCCGTTCTGCCGTCGGCCGGTGCCGCATCCGGGCTTTCCTCACTCGAAACCGACGAATTGCACACGAGCTATTCGCTGCTTTCGTCCGAGTTTTACAAGAAGGTCGACGCGCAAGCTGTTCTCGACGGCGTTCGCTCCAATCTGATTACGTATCTCGGCAAGAGCGGCATCAAGAATCCGAAGGTGCCGATCGAACGCGCGACGGACGACGCGGCGCAAAACGCGCGATTGCTCGATCGCGTCGTTACCTCCGTCGTGGGCAGCTACGGTCCCAAGCTCGGAAGCCGCGAATTAACGTATCAGGCGATCTCGGGCATGCTCGGTTCCGTTCACGATAAATACACGGTCTTTCTGACGCCCAAAGAATACGCGGAGCTCAACGAAGGTCTCGACGGTGGTAATTTCAGCGGCGTCGGTATTTCGATCGGCGTCGACGAGAAGACGAAGCTCCTCAACGTTAACGAAGTAATTCCCGATGGTCCCGCCGAGAAGGCGGGCGTTCAGTCGGGCGACACGATTCTCAGCGTCGACGGCAAATCGACCAAGGGACTGCAAACCGAAGCGGATGCGAAGATGCTGCGCGGCACGAAAGGCTCGCAGGTAAAGCTCGAGATCGAGCGCAGCGGCGCCGCGATCGCGCCGATCATGGTTACGCGCGACGTTATCCATCAGCCGAGCGTGTATGCGAAGTTGCTACCGAACGATATCGGCTACGCGCGTTTGACCGTCTTCGGTTCCAATACCGCAGACGAACTTACGAAAGCTCTCACGAAGCTGCAGACCGAAGGCGCGAAAGCCTACGTGCTCGACTTGCGCGATAACGGCGGCGGCTATTTAAACGCCGCGATCGACGTTAGCTCCAAATTTATCGCATCGGGGCCGATCGTTTCCGTGGAAGCCCGCGGCGGTAACGATACGCAGTACGATGCCGAGAACATCGCGATCCCGCCGAAACCGCTCGCGGTCCTCGTGAATAAATACACGGCGTCCGCTTCGGAGATTACGTCGGGTGCCTTACAAGATAACGGCATCGGCGAGTTGATCGGCGAGAAAACCTACGGCAAAGGCGTCGTGCAGACGATCCATCCGTTGCCCGACGGTTCGGCCGTAAAGATCACGAGCGCGCGCTATCTCACGCCGCACGGTCGCGACATCAACCTGATCGGCATACAGCCGGACATCGTTTCGATCGAACCCAAGACGGCGAAATACGGCGATCCGACGACCGACGCGCAGTTGCAATCGGCGATCACGTATCTGCAAGGAAAGATCGCGGAAGCCGGATCGTAGATCGGGCACTCCGCACGTTCCGCATACCGATCCCTCGCACCGCGTTGCTTGAGATAGCGACACTCGGAGCAATGTAGGAAGACGACCCGTTCCGCTTTCCAAGGCGGAACGGGTCGTTTTCTTTACGAGCGCTTCTTTCGGGTAGGCGTCGTCTTCTTGCGCGCGGGCGCCGCTGCAGTCGCTCGAGTCGTTTTCTTCGCGGTTGCCTTACGCACGGGGGTCGCGGATTTCTTACGCGCGGGCGCTTTTGCGACCGCCGCTTTGACCGGTTCCGCCGCGACGGCGGCGCGCGGTCGACCGCGTTTGGGCGCAGGGGCCGGAGGCTCCGGAACGACCGCAACCTCGTCCGGCGCGACCGCCGCTACGGCGGGTTCCGGCAACGGATTTTTACGCGGACGGCCGCGACGCTTCGGGACCGCTTCCGGAAGCGCTTCGACTACGGCGGGTTCCGCCGGAACGACCGGTTCTTCGACCGGTTCCGGTTCCGGCACCGGAGCGGATGAGGGCAGCGCCCGCCGTTCGACTTGCGTCGCTTCGAGCTCCAGCTGCGGCGCTTCGGCCGCTTTGCCACGGCGTCGGCGCGTCGGTCGTGCGAGTTTGGGCGGCTCCTCCGGGAGCGTCAAGCTCGGCGGCGGCGCTTCGATTGCGATGTGCGCGGCACTTCGATCCACACGAGCGATGGCGCGCGAGGGCTCGGGCGGAGCGGTCTCACCGGTCGGTTCTGCGAGACCCGCACCATCGACGCGGAAGATCTGACGATCGGGCACGGCGCCGGGCTCGGCTCCCGCCATCGCGACCGCGTCGCCCGCGGCTCCGCCGCGTCCGCGACGACGACGACGCCGGGGGCGGCGACGACGAACCTGGCCTTCTTCGCCCGGGGCTTCGGCCGCGACCACGTCTTCATCACCTTCTTCAGCGTCGTCGGCTGAGCCGACGTCAGCGGCGGGTGCGGCGGGCGCGAGAGGAGCCGCTGCCTCATCGTCGGACGGCGCTTCGGTCGCGCTGCCGGCGAGGGCCGGAGCGCCCGCTTCTCCGCCACGACGGCGACGCCGGCGCGGACGCCGACGCCGCTTGCGGCCATCATCGGGCCCGCCGTACGAGGCGAACGCGCGGACTTCGCCGTTCGGATCGACGGCCGCATATTCGGGGACGGCGTGAATCGGCGTGACCGTTGCGAGCGGCGGTGCCGTCGCCGAGTGCTCGCGCGTTTCGGCGTCTTCCGCTTCCGCCTCGGCGGACGTCGAAATACCGAGCGCCGGACGACCGCCGAGGCCCTTGGCTGCTTCCTCGGCGAGTTCGCGTAACTGTTCTTCTTGCTCGGCCGGGGTCTGGTCGGGCCGGCGACCGCGGCCGCCGCGGCGGCGGCGCTTGCGGCCTTCGGCCGCTGCGAGTGCGATTACGGCCGTTCTCGGCTCGGCGAGGATCGAGCCGTTGTCATCGATATCGATGACCTTAATCTTGACGGTATCGGCGCTTAGGTTCGGCGCGTTTTCGATTTCGACGAGCCGGTCGCCCACGATTGCGAGCGCGGAGGTTGCGTTCGGGAGCCGGATCGCTACGACGTCGACTTCGAGCTCGTCGCCGACGCGGACGTTCGGCGGCGGCGCGACGGCAGCCGCAATGTCGCTCAGTTCTTCGACGCGTAAGCGCTCCGGATGCAGGGCCGGGTCGACGCGCACCGCGATCTTCGTCTCGAGTTCGCGCTCGAGCCCCGCGAGTTCGTCTTCGTACCAATACTCGATCTGCGCTCCGACGGTCGGTGCCGAAACGACGCTGATCGGCTTGCGAACCACCGTCCCGTTCTGATGAGCGTGGCCGAAACGACGGATTTCCCGAAACGCTTCGATCGCGACGGATTCGGGCGACATGACGCTGCCGAGACCGCTGCACGTCGGACACGCGCCGCGCAATTGACCCGATAGATCCTTGCCGACGCGCTTGCGCGTAAATTCGAGCAAGCCGAGTGCGGAGAACGATTGAATCGTCGTGCGCGTCCGGTCTTTACGCAGCCCGGTTTCGAGCGTCGTGATGACACGCGTGCGCGCGGCTTCCGTGGACATGTCGATAAAGTCGCACACGATGATGCCGCCGATATCGCGCAATCGCACTTGGCGCGCTATTTCGGCTGCCGCTTCGATGTTCGTCTTGACGATCGTATCTTCGAGGTTTTTGCCGCCCGTGAATTTGCCGCTATTAACGTCGATGACGGTCAAGGCTTCGGTCGTTTCGATAACGATCGAGCCGCCGGAGGGCAGATTAATTTTCGGGCGCAGCAGCTTCTGAACTTCTTCGTCGATATGGAAATCTTTGAAGAGCGAGCGGCCGCTATTATAGTATTCGATACGATCGACGTACTGCGGTCCGAGCAAGCGCATGAAGTCGCGCACTTTCTCGAAATCGCCGCGATCGTCGATCAGCACGCGATCGACTTCGGGTGTAATGAAATCGCGCGCGGCCTTGAAGACGAGATTCATGTCTTTATGAATCAACGCCGGCGACTGCGCGCGCTTGTAACTCTCGAGGATACCGTGCCACATGCGAATGAGCACGCCGAGATCGGCGATCAGTTCCGATTGGCTCACGCCACCGGCAGCCGTGCGCACGACGGTCGCCATTTCGGGCGGCCGGATCATCTTCATGATGCCCTTGAGCCGATTGCGCTCTTCGGCAGACTCGATCTTGCGCGAGACGCCCGAGTATTTACCCGTCGGCATGAGGATGAGATAGCGGCCGGGCAACGAGATGTTCGTCGAAATGCGCGCGCCTTTGAGGCCGCGCGGCTCTTTGACGATCTGCACGAGAACGTCGTCGCCCTTGCTAATCTTCTCGGTAATCGTCCAGCCGGTACGGCCTTGTGTAATTTCGACGTCGCCGATATTGAGCGGCGTTCGATTAATATCGTCGACGTATAAGAAGGCGTTACGGCCGAGGCCGATGTCGATGAAGCTCGCTCCCATTCCCGGGAGCACGTTCATGACTTTGCCTTTAAAAATGGAGCCGATTACTTTTTCTTCGCGTTCGAAGTAGATCTCGGCTAGTTGACCGTCCTCACGGATGGCGACCCGGTTTTCCCAGGGGTCGCTCGAAATGAGGATCTCTGTTGGCACGTACGTTGCCTTTCGATCGCGGCACCATATCTCTCGGGCGCCACGTAATTCAGTTGTACCTGTCCGCCACGCGGGTGGACGGCGCGCCACGGTCCCAGCCGAAATGATGACCGGCGCGACCGAAGCTCTTCCGATAGACTGCGCTGCGTACGCGGCCGGAGGGCGACGCGCACGCAAAAATGTGAAATCGGATGTTGGCTGGTACCACGGGTAAGCGGAAGGGACCTTTACGATCGGCCGCAGGACGTCTTCCTCGGGCGCGAGCCGCTCGTTCCATTGCCGAAACGGCCGTCGCGGAACGTCGACTCGCTAGAAGACGAGTTTATTGCGTTGCAGATAGATATTGAGCAGTAATCCGACGGCCGCAAAATCGGTAAGGATCGCGGTGCCTCCGTAGGAGAGAAACGGTAGCGGAATGCCCGTGATCGGCATGATGCCGACCGTCATGCCGATATTGATCGTGATGTGAAAGATCAGCATCGCGATGAGACCGACGGCGAGCAGTAATCCGAAACGATCGCGCGCGGCGAGCATCGCTTGCACGGCGCCCGCGAGCACGATTGCATACAATGCGACGAGTGCCACGGAGCCCACGTACCCGAATTCTTCACCGACGACCGTGAAGATGAAGTCGCGCGAGTGCTCCGGCACGAAGTTTAGTTGCGTCTGCGTGCCATGGTAGAGCCCTTTACCGAATAGCTCGCCGCTACCGACGGCGATCTTCGATTGATTGAGATTCCAACCCGCGCCTTGAGGATCTGCGTCCGGATGCAAGAACACGAGCAAACGGTTACGCTGAAAAGGTTTGAGGACGAGGTTCGTTCCGACGACCACCGCTCCGAGCGCCGCGACGACCGCGGAATAGGCGACGAAATACCACGCTTGCGTTACGCCGAAGAAGAGCGCCGACGAAAGAATAGCGAACAACACGAGGGTCGTTCCTAGGTCCGGTTGTTTGAGAATGAGCAGCGCCGGTACTGCGACGGCGACGATTGCGGTGCACGTCTCGCGCCATCCGACCGTAGCCGTGCGCGCGAGCAGCGCGGCGATACAGATCGCAAGGATCAGCTTCGCGGGTTCCGAGGGTTGGAATTGAATCGGCCCGACGTTGATCCAGCGCTGCGCGCCGAGAGCGCTACGGCCGCCCACCATCACGAGTCCGAGCAGCAATAAATTACCGATGTATAACCCGAACGACCAGCGCTGCCACTTGTGATAGTCGATCGTGGACAGCACGGTCATGACGACGATACCGAGCCCGATGTAGACGAGCTGTTTGCGCCACTCGCCGGACGCATCCGAATCGTGCAGATTCGCCGAGTGGATGAAAACTACGCCGCATAGGGCCAGAATCACGGCCGTCGCCGCCATGAGCCAGTTGTACGACTGGTACCAGGGGCGCTCCAAGCGTTTGGCCGGCTACGCCGGCCCGAATCCCGGGGCGGGTTGCGTCTGGGGCACGCGGTTAGCCAGGGCCGCCGCTTTCTTACGACGGCGGCGACGCGCGGAGGAACCCGCGGGCGAAGGCCGCGACGCTTCTTCGGGTGCCGCCGCCTTCATGACCGGAGCGTGGGGTTCGACGGGTGCTCCGGGCTCCATAATCGCTTCGTCCTCGGGCTGCGGCTCGGCGGGTTGCGGCGCGTGCGGTTGCGCTTCGCCGGCCGCTGCGGGAACCTCGGCCTCCGGCGTTTGGGCGGCTTGCGCCCGCGGTTCCGTACGCGCGCGAACGCCCATGATGGGAATGCTCGCGAGCATTGCGACTTCTTGCTCGCGCTGTTCGAACGTCACGTCCGCGAGTGCCGGATCGATTTCGAGATAACGCGAGATCACTGCGAGCAGATCGCGCTTGAGTGCTTCGACCACATCGGGCGCGAGCGACAGATGATCCGAAAGCAGCACGAGCCGCAGACGCTCCTTCGCCGTGTCGCTCGAACGCGGCTCCGGAGCGAAGAGTCGGCGGAAAAATTCGAGCACTAGCGACCACCTCCAAAGAACGCACTAAGTCTTGCGAAAAAGCCTTCGCGCGCGGGCGTGGGGGCCGGCGCCGCGACCGCGGAGCCTGCGAGCTTCGCCGCGATCGCGCGGTACGCGGCTCCCGTTTCCGAAGCCGCATCGAGCGCGAGCGGCTCGCCCTTATTGGTCGCCACGATCACGCCCGGTTCGTCTGCGATAACGCCGAGCAACGGCAAGCGCAGGATGCCGTTGACGTCATCGACGGAAAGCATCTTGCCTTTCTTTACGAGCGCCGGACGCAGACGGTTGATGATGAGTTCGGGGCGCCAATCGTTCGGGAGCAGACCGACCACGCGATCGGCATCGCGCACGGCCGATACTTCGGGCGTACAAACGATGATCGCGTGCGACGCTCCGGCGACCGCGTTCTTGAAACCCATTTCGATTCCGGCCGGACAATCGATCAACACGTAATCGAAACGCTCGCATAAACTCTCGATCAGCGTTTTCATTTTCGCCGTCTCGACGTCTTCTTTCTCACGCGTCTGCGCGGCCGCGAGAAGAAAGAGCGAATCGCTGCGCTTATCGCGGATCAGCGCTTCGTCGAGCGTTACCTTCTCTTCGAGTACGTCGAGAAGATGATACTTCACGCGGCTTTCGAGACCGAGCACGATATCGAGATTGCGCAAACCGACGTCGGCATCCACGAGGACGACGCGTTTGCCCGAAGCCGCAAGCGCCGCCCCGACGTTGGCGGTCGTCGTCGTTTTTCCGACGCCGCCTTTTCCGCTCGTTATGACGATCGCGCGGCCGCGTTTCGGAGCGGGTAACGCCGCACCCGGGGGAGCGCCGGCTACGGCGGGCTCGGGCTCCGGTCCCGAAGTCGCGTTCATCGCCATGTCAGCCCTTCCACATCGCGGCAAGCCGGCCGAATAATTTCGGAGGATCGAGATTCGTAAACGGAATGATCTCACCGTTCAAGCGACGGGCGATCTTATCGTAGATTCCGGCGAGCCGCTGC
>CAXTIY010000144.1:0-8346 GCA_964244215.1 uncultured bacterium | reverse complement strand
TACGCCATGGTGCGCGACGGCGAAGGCGCGACCAAGGCCTTGACCGTCGACGTGAGCGGCGCCCGCGACGCGATCCAGGCCCGGGCGGTAGCGCGCGCCGTCGTTAATTCGAATCTCGTGCGCACGGCATTGTACGGCGAAGATCCGAATTGGGGCCGTATCATCGCAGCCGCCGGCAGCGTGCGCGCAGGCATCGATCCCGATAAGTGGTCGCTGTTTCTCGCCGAGAAACTCTGGGTCGATCGCGGCGCGATCGAAGTGCTCTCGGAAGCGGAAGCGCATCGCGAACTCGAGGGCACGGCCGTGCACGTGCGGCTCGATCTCGGGCTCGGCGAGACGCGCGCGACCGCTTGGGGCTGCGATCTCTCACGCGATTACGTGCGCATCAACGCGCACTACCGCACGTGAGTTTCTTCCGCACGGCGTCCGCAATCTTCGGCGCGCCCGCAGCGGCGCCGCGCGCCCAAGTCGAGCAAGTTGCGGAGCATCCGCACCTGCTCAAAAATTATGCGCGCGCGCCGATTACGATCGCGCGCGGCGAAGGCTGCGAACTGATCGATTCGAACGGCGTGCGCTATCTCGATCTCGTCGCCGGCATCGCCGTGTGCGCGCTCGGCCACGCGCATCCCGACATCACGCGCGCGATCTCGACGCAAGCCGCGACGCTCGTGCAGGCGAGCAATCTCTTCTACCACGAGCCCTCGGGCACGCTCGCAAACGAACTCGCGGAACGCTCCGGTCTCGAGCGCGTCTTCTTCTGCAATTCGGGCACCGAAGCGAACGAAGCGGCGATCAAACTTGCGCGCAAGTACGCGTTTCGGCGCGGCGATTCGCGCCGCACGATCCTTTCGTGCGAGGGCTCGTTTCACGGCCGCACGCTCGGTGCGCTCGCGGCGACGTCGAACCCGGCGTACCACGAAGGCTTCGAGCCTTTACCGGGCGGCTTCGCATACACGCCGTTCAACGATATCGCGGCGCTCGAGCGCGCGCTCGACGATACGGTCGCGGCGTTTATCGTCGAACCCGTGCAAGGCGAGAGCGGCGTAAAACCGGCGACGCCGGAGTTCCTTGCGGCCGCCCGGCGGCTCTGCGACGAGCGCGGCGCACTGCTCGTGTTCGACGAAATTCAATGCGGCATGGGCCGCCTCGGAACGTTATTTGCATTCCAGAGCTACGGCGTGCGCCCGGATCTCGTAACGATGGCGAAAGCGCTTTCCAACGGTTTACCGATCGGTGCCGTTCTCATCGACGCAAAAGCCGCGAGCGGTCTGCAGCCGGGCGATCACGGCACGACGTTCGGCGGCTCGCCCGTACCGTGCGCGGCGGCGCTCGAGCATCTGCATATCCGCGACCGCCTCGCGCTGGACGCACACGTACTGCGCGTGGGCGAACGATTCGCGGTTGGTTTAGAACGGTTGCGACAGCAGTACCCGGGCGTATTCGGTCCCGTGCGCGGGCGTGGACTTATGCTCGGATTGCCGGTGCTCGCGCCATATCTTACCAAATCGTTCGTTGCGATCGCGCGTGAACGCGAATCGCTTATCATCAACGGTGCGGGCGACAATACGCTTCGTTTCGTGCCGCCGCTCATTATCAGCGAAGCCCAGATCGCGGACGCCCTCGCACGCCTCGAACGCACCGTCGGATACGTCTGCCGGGGCTAAAGGCATTCGAGAAACGCGTTGATTTCCGCCGACGTCGCATTCGAACGGATTGCCAACGCCGCCGCCGCAGCGTTCGGCAACCAACCCCCGTATATCGCGTATCGGGTGGACGTCCACGCGACGGCGGAGTCGCTGCAGCCGTTCGAACGCCATATCATCACGCTTCGTACCGCCGACGGTAAAGCGCTCGTACGAAGCTCGCAAGGAGCGACACCCGTTCTCGACGCCCCGCTACCGCTCGGACCTGCGGTCGACGCGCTCGCAGAATGGGCATTTA
The DNA here is from genome assembly GCA_964244215.1 of uncultured bacterium. GTDB lineage: Bacteria > Vulcanimicrobiota > Vulcanimicrobiia > Vulcanimicrobiales > Vulcanimicrobiaceae > CAXTIY01. The sequence goes on along the minus strand of CAXTIY010000144.1, from coordinate 6,405 downwards.
ACTTCGATGCGAAGGACGGCAGCGCGCGCTTGAACGTTGCCTATCAACACCCGGTGCACTATACGGCTCCCGTTGCGGCACCGGGCGACACGGTGGTCGTTGCGAGCGTTGCCGGTTATTCGGTCGCCTACGCCGCGGACGATCCGCAGCGGCTGAAAATCGCACCGGCAACCGCCACGACGCGAGCGTTTGCAGCGCAAAAGAATCATTTCGTTTATCGCGACGTGTGGTTTGATCCGGCCACGTATCTACCGACGCGGGTGGTGCTCGCGGCGATCGACGAGACGCTGACGCTCGACTACAACGTCGTGGATACGCATTGGCTCTTACGCGGATTTACTTACGACGGGCGTCTCGACGAGCTCCGTCGCGACGGCGAGCACGCGAACATCGTGGCCGATTATGCAGACTACAAGTTTCCGCTAAGCGTCAGCGGTTTTTAGCGCTCGGCCCGCGCCGCTTTATTTCGCCGGAGCGCCGAGCGTGCTTTCGACGATCTTATCTGCTCCGCTGCCGCTGATCGCGAAGAGCGCGACGCTCCGCAGAAAGTCCGGGTGGCTTTTGAGCGTGGCGAATAAGCGCTGTTTCACTTCTTCATAGACGAGGGAACGCTTATCGATCTGTGCCTGCGTACGCATCTCTTGTTCGGCGACGTTGAGTAACGCGACGACGTTATCCGGCCCGAGCCCGGAAAAGCGCAGGATCGTGACTTTGTCCAGACTTTGCGGGTGGTCTGGATAGCTCGAGGTGATGATCAGAAACGGCCCATCGTTGTAGCCCAGATTTAGTTTTTGCAATTGGAATTGGTCCGCGTAATCTTTGGCTCGGCCGACGTCGAAGCCGGCGTCGGGTGGCCGATTGCGAAACCACACGGCGAGCCGGTCGCTTCCGATGCCGTCGCCGAACGACTTGAAGGCGCCGTAGAGCGCGTTGTAACTCGGCAGATCGTTGACGTAGGTATCGGAGGTTACGAGAAAGAGCGCGTACACGTTATAGGTATTCGGGATGCGCTGATCGCTGCTAAGCGTCGTACCGGCGTAAAGCCCGCTATTGGGATCGTAGGCGCGGATCTTCGTTGCATGCGGCTCTATCGCGGTGAGCCACGCCTGGCCGTCGCCTCCCGTGGCGTATTGCCCGCAGATGGTCCGCACCGCAAGCGCTTCCGTTGCGAGCGCGGGGTAGGCGCTCGCCGCCTGTTGGAGCGTCGCGCATTCCGTCTTCACGTAATATCGATCGGGCAGCAGATCGTAGGTGTCGGCCGGAAGCGCGAAGACACGCACGGGCTCCAGAAGCGCGAGAGCTGCGAACGCCGTTATGGCGCCGAGCTTACGAAGCATGCGGCTTTATCGTCGGCGCTTCCGCTTCGGTCGCTGCCGGTTCCGGCTTGAGCGCGCAGTAGCGGCCGTACGCGATCAACGCAACGCCGATCGCGCAGGCAGCTCCGAACCAAAGCGTGCGATCGGAGGGCAACTCGTAACCGACGTTGATGCCGATGAAGACGAACAGCACGATCGCGCAGATGCCGGCCGTAAAGATCGAACGTACGACGAGAGCCGATTTCATTTTGTCGCTACCTCGAGTTTGCGTTGCGCTGCCGCATCACCCTGATTCGCGGAAAGTTGGTACCAGAAATGCGCGAGAGCCGGGTCCGCCGCAACGCCGAGACCCCGCTCGTACGCGCGCCCGAGATCGAATTGCGCGCTCGGATTTCCGCCGAGCGCGGCCTTCTGGAAATAGGTAAAGGCTTTGCCATCGTCTTGCAGCACGATGCGCCCCTCGTGATAGAACGTACCGAGATACCACTGCGCACCGCTCCAGCCTCTGTTCGCCGCGTCTTCGATATAAGCGAGCCCTCGCGCCGGATCGCGCGCGGCGGGTGGGCCGGTCTCGACGAGCCATCGCCCATACTGCGTTTCGCCGGGCAAATACATCAGTGCCGTAGCTTTGCGAAACCACACACCTGCAGCGCTCAGATCGACGGGCTTGTGATTACCCGTAAGTGCCTCGAGCCCGAGCTTCCACATCGCCTGCGCGTTGCCCAGTGCCGCCGCTTGTTCGAGGTATCGAAGGCCCTTCTCCGGGTCGACCGGCACGCCGTAGTTTCCGTGAAAATAGATATCGGATAAGTCGAGGGCGGATTTCGGGCCGCCCAGTTCGGCCGACTTCGTCAAGAGGGCGATGCCTTTTGCCGTGTCGCGCGGTACGAGCCGGCCACGCATATATGCGAGCGCTAGATTATTCGTAGCGCCAGCGCTGCCTTGATCGGAGGCGAGCGCGAGTAATGCCACGCCCTTCACCGGATCGGCGCCGACGCCCACACCGCTCAGGTAGGCATTTGCGAGCGTCCATGTCGCCGTGGCGTCGCCGCGTCCACTCGCAGCGGTCGCCGCGGAAATGCCCTTACCGTACCACATCGTCGAGCGCGCTTCATCGGGCTTCGTACCGAGTTTGCCGTAATGATAGGTCCGACCGAGGCTGAATGCCGCCAGTATGTCGCCGAGGCTCGCGGCGCGTTGGAAGAGCGAAAGCGCCTGCGCGTCGTCTTGACCAACGCCGGTTCCGTTTTGATACGCGAGCGCGAGCGATGTCAGCGCCGGGGGATAGTCGGCAACCGCCGCCTGCTGCAGCCAGTGAATGCCGGCCGCCTGGTCCGGCTCCACGCCGATCCCGTTTTGATAGGCGAGAGCGGCAAGAAACTCGCCCGCCGGATCGCCCCCTCGCGCTGCCGCGAGCTTCGTTTCAAAATCGCTCGCTTCCGTCAGCGGCCGCGCAGGCGAGCCCGAACGATCCGGCCGCGCGAGCGCACCGGCCCGCGCAGCTACGCTCGGTGCGGGTGGTGGCGCGGGCGCCGCGCCCGGTGGCGGTGTGGACGCCGCACCCGGTGATGGTACGGCTGTCGCCGCGGCAGCGGGTGTCGCAGCGGCAGCGGGCCGCGCGTATGCGGCGCTCGCGATCACAGAAATCGGATCGGAAGGCGCGGCAGCCGACGCTTCGCTTTTGGCCTCCATCGAGATTTGCGTGAACGGGGCGTGGGTCAAGGCCTCGGCATCGGCAAGAAACTTTAATATAAGCGCCGGCCCTACACCTTGATAATCGATCTGCGTCTGATCCTCCGGCCGCAAGTGCCCGGAGAACACGCCGACGACCGCGTGCGTCGCCTTGTCGACGATCGGGCCGCCGCTAAAACCCGGATACGCCGGCACGGAAACTTCTATGAAGTTTTGCAGCTCGGGCGAATTGATACGGCTCACGTTTCCGTCGTGCACCTCCGGCCGTCCGCCGAACGAATCGCTCGACTGGATGATTCGCTGCGAAAAACCGATTACGTAGAACTCGTCGTCGGTAATCGTACGCGAGAGCACCGCGACCGGCGTTAAATTACCGCGATCGATTTTGACGAGCGCGAGATCGGTACCGTCCTTAATATCTTTTTTCGCGAGTACCTTGGTTCCGGTAATCGAAGAGAGCTCGCCCACGAAACGCACTTTGACCGTATCGCGGCAGCCGACGGCATCGGTATCGGCGCAGCCCAATACGTGCGCAGCGGTGAGCAGATAGGAGCTACTCGCATCTGACGCGACGACAAACCCGACGCCGAACTCGGTATTGTCGATGTAAACGAGAGCGATCGAGGCGCGTTCGAGCGTATCGATCGGATCGTTCGATTGCGCGCGGCTCGGAGCACACGTTACGGCCGTAACGAGCACGGCGGCGAACGCGATTCGCAATGGCCTCATTAACGCAAGAGCCACACCGTTCCTCACTTAAACTTTAGGACGCAGCCGGGACTCGGGAGAGCTTAGCGTTTGCGCCAGAGCGAACGTGGATTCCTTGATGCAAGATTAGCGACGGCGACGGGGATCGCATCGCGTCGCTTAGCGAAAGGCGAGTGTCGTTGCGGCCGGTGTTTCGACGACGAAGATCTTATCGAGCGCCGTCGTTTGTAACGTGCCGACGATATTTTCGCGCGATGCACGTAACACGACGCTGGCGCCGGTTTCCCGCGCGGTTCGCAAGAGCAGAATTAGCGTCGCGATGACGGCCGAATCCAGAACGGCGAGTTCGTCGATGTCGACCCGAATCGTTTTCGCACCCGCCGAGATGGCGCGTCGCGCGGAGCCGCAAAGCGAGCTAAGTGCTTCCTGCGAAGGCGAACCGGCAAGCGAAAACACCGTCGCGCGTAAGCCGGCCGATTTCGGCGCGGTTGGATCGAACGATCGAAGCGTCGCTAAATCGACGTCCGGCTTTCGGAACGCGCGCAACGCTACACTGACTGCTCTCATGGCCGACCCTCCAGGTCCGAGCGGTAATCGTCACCGCTATGGCAACTGCGTCCATAGTAGCGAGACTCCGTCCCGAATCCGTCCGAAACGGTCATAGAGCAGAGCGGGGGTTAATCCTCAGCTGCTCGGGATCGGACCGTACAGATCGTCTTTCGTGATCTCGCGCACGCGATCGAGCGACAGCGGAAGATCGGACTTATAAGCGTCGCCGAAAGAGTACGATTCGAGCTCGTACGGCGCGAGACCGTCGAACGTCGCACGGTAGCGTACGAGGCCGAACGGAAAGCTCGGAGCGTGCCAGAGTTCGATCCGGCGCAGCCTGTGATGAGACGAAGATCCGCCGGCATACTCGCCGACGACGTGCGTCGTATCGACGACGCGGATCGTATCATGCCGGCGCTCACGCTCGACCGAAACGATCGTCATCGGCCGCGGATTGAAGAGCGCCGGGAGGTCGAGTAACGACGAAAGCGATTTGCTCGACCGCCACGGGCAAATGCGCTTGGTTCATCGCAGCTTTATTATCCGGGCGCACGTACCGTTTTGACGCGGACGCAGGCTTCGAGATCTTCCGGCGTGACGAATGCGCTTACGTGCGCGAGGCTGCGATTCGCGAAGACTTCGCTCGCCGGACCGGCCGGCTCGCCGAGCGAGGAAACGACGAGCGCCGCCTCGTGCATGTCTTCTTCTTGCGTATATGTACTAAGCGTCACGACGCACGTTAATCCGGCGCTCGTTGCCGCAAGCAACCCGATACGCGAATCCTCAACGACGACGGCGGCGCTCGCATCGACTCCTAAGCGTTCGATCGCGAGCGTATAGATATCCGGAGCCGGCTTCTTATGCGCGACGACGTCGCCCGCGAAAACCGCGAAGTTCTTTGCGAAATCGCTACCGACGACGGACTCGAGGACCGCGCGCACCGACGCTTCCGCCGAGGTGGATGCGACCGCGAGTAGCCAGCCGCGCTCGTGCATCGCCCGCGAGAGACGCGCGATGCCGGGACGGCCGGGCAACTTACCGGCCGCGACGATATCTTTAAACGCCTTCGTTTTCGCGGCGTGCAGTTTCGCGATGTATTGGTCGCGCTCGGCGTCGCTCGAGATGCCGAGTTTCTGCATCGTTTCGGGCGTGAACGCCGAGGCGATGCGCTCCTTGCCTCCGCCGATTCGTAAGCGAACCGCGTACTCCGCATCCGACCAACGCAACGGTAAACCGAACTCTTCGAACGTCGCGTTGAACGCCGGCAAATGCCCATCCCGCTCCGTATCGGCGAGCACGCCGTCGCAATCGAAGAGGAGCGCGTTCAAGCCGCTTTGCCCGCGCTATGGAAGCCCAAAATCTGCGCCTTCGCCAATTCCGTGCAAGCGTCGCGGACGTATCTAAAGAGCGAGGGCGGATCGAAGTTTATCGGGTGATTTTGCAAGAACTCGCGATTCGCTTCGATATAACGCACTTTGAGTGCTGTCGAGATGTTTACTTTCGCGCATCCGCGCGAGATGAGATCGTCGAATTGCGCCTGCGAAAGGCCCGTGCCGCCGTGAAGCACCATCGGCACCGGCTCCGCCGCGACGAGTTCCGAGATGCGCTGTGCGTCGATCTTCGGCGGCGTTTTATATTCGCCGTGCTTATTGCCGATGGACGGTGCGAAGCAATCGATGCCGGTCTTGCGGATAAATTCTAAGGCGACTTCGAGCGGTTGCTGGGCAGAGGTGCCGTCGGAGCCGAGATCCTCCTCGACGCCTTCGATCGCTTCGATTTCGCCCTCGACCGTCGCACCGAACGATTTCGCTTCGGCGACGACTTCGATCGTCTGTCTTTGATTCTCCGCAACCGAAAGCGCGTGCGCATCGAAGAGCACCGCGTTCCAACCGGTCTTCAAGCATTCGCTGATGACGGCGCGATCGGGACAATGGTCGAGGTGCAAGGATACGGGCACGGCGATATCGCGCGTCATCTCGGTAAACATCGCGTGGAGCACGCGCGCGCCGTACCACTTGACCGTCTTCACCGACGTCTGAACGATGAGCGGCGATTCGAGTTCGGATGCCGCGGAAAGTACCGCTTGCAAAGTGAGATCGTTAAAAACGTTGATCGCTGCGACGCCGTACCGTTCTTGGAA
>CAXTIY010000143.1:6354-8407 GCA_964244215.1 uncultured bacterium | reverse complement strand
CGGTCCGCCTTGTCGGGATGCCAGGTATCACAACCCGCCCAGGTTCCTGCGAACGAAAAGCGGTCCGCCGCGTTTATATTTAAATTGCAAATGGGACCAATGACGCGATAAATAGCTCTCGCTTCTGTCGGATGCCCGTGTTCGTAGTTCCGATAGCCATGAATTCCAAAAGGGATGCGACCGCTAGGGTAGTCAGGGTCACCGTACCAGACGTAGAGTTTACCCTTAATCCTAGTGGCGATCAACCGACTGCGTTCGGCTGGAGGACTAGCAGCACGCACAGCATTGATCAATTTTCGCTCGCAGGGTGCGCGAAGCGCCCCAGCGGCTATATCGCGAGCAGCCACTTAGTCGTGTCAAGTAGGGTAAGTGCCGCGATCACTACGGCTATGATCATAAGCGTTAATTCCGTAGGCTTGGGAAATTTTCGTCGAGAAATGCGCGGCGTCGAGATTGCGTACCGTCCTTGAAGCGGTCCCTTTCGGGCAAGCCTTCAACAGGTTCGGCCAAACGGCTTTGCGCAAGTCGCAAAGCCACCGATGTCCTAATGAAATTTACCTAGTGTCAAGAGCGGGAGCGGAACGAAGCGCAAGGTCGTTGCACTGGCGATCCTCCATGGATCCATGTTTACCGGTGCTGCCGGAGCGGCAGAGCCTTTTGATGCAGCCGACGCGCACGCATTTTACGCTATGGTAGTCTCGCTTGATCGCGCGGGGTTCCGCTACGTCATGACTGACTATCATACCGATAAACCGGTGTGGAAGCGGCAGTTTATGGGTCAAGCGCCCATTACGGCTACGACCGTTTTCGATTTCCAGACGACGTCTCGCTACTTGGGGCCACGCCACCTCCGCGCAATAGCAGTCGGTGATCTTGTGAAGATCTACGGTATTCAGCGCGACGGTTCCGCGGATATCGCTGTAGATCGGCTCGAAGACCGCGGCGCCCGCTAACGATTTTCTCTCTGCGCGGCGCTCGGCGAATGCACGGCAGAATCATCAAGCTGAGATACCGTCGAGCGTTGAAGTGCCGCGTTGTTGAACTTCTGCTAACATCCGACGAAGACGCTTGCCTCCGTCTCTTGTCCAAATCGTGAGTGCATCACCGCTACTGAGGAAAAGGTCTGACCCGTTCACCGAGATTGACGACCGGTCCGTACGGGTGCAGGCGAACTTGTAGCAGACGTATCCGGAAGTGGACTACGCGACGACAAGGCCGTCGCGCCGGATGCGTTTCTAAAGAGACGGCCGGCCTCGACGTGGCTACGATCGCAGCGCAACACGCCGCGCCGAACCACAATCCGAGTGAAGACTTGCCGATCTCCGATTTAGTGCGCGTGATGTTGCCAATCCGCAACGGGCAATCCGTGAGAAACGTAAATGAAGAATCCGAGAAGTGTAACGACGCCGTAGAGTACCATGATCGTGAATAGCAGCTTTCGGCCGGGCGTCATTGCTCTCGGCTCAGCCCTCGGGCAGCGCGAAGGGTGCGACTCTATACGCGAGGAGGAATGTGTAGATGAACGCTAACCGAGCAGCAAATACGCGCGGACCCGCCGAATCCGCCGAGCGAATAGTAGCGTTCACTTCGTTCTTGCGGGAGCGTGGTCGGAGTCGGCTACGTCGTTCCCAACGGATAGCCGTTCCTCAGCAGCATCGTACTCAAAAAGTTCCGCGTAACGGCCCCAATCGACCGCCGTGTCGAACTGCCGTTGTGCTTCCGCCGCTGGAAAATACTCATCGAGCAAATCGATGAAGAAGTCGGATCGCATCGCTCCCGTCTGCTTCTCCGCTAGCGTTTTAACAATCGTGGCTATGATCGGCACTCGTTCGACGACCTGATGGCGAAATAGATCTTTCGAGCGCAGAATCGTCGTGGTTGCGAAATCCCGGCCGATCGGCGTTACGTTCACGCGACCTTCCGTCACTTCAGCAAACCCGAGCATGTTGGCGGCTTCGAGAATCGAGAGAAAGTCGTCGACGGAAAGAGCCAGTCGGTCGGCGAGACGCGACACTTCTTGACCCTCTCCCATGTCGACCATTAGCTCGACGAG
>CAXTIY010000143.1:2667-6254 GCA_964244215.1 uncultured bacterium | reverse complement strand
CGGCGAGACGCGACACTTCTTGACCCTCTCCCATGTCGACCATTAGCTCGACGAGACCGCTGATCGTACCGACGCGTACGTGCGGCAGTGGGCGTGAAAGCGGTGAGCCGGCCCTGCTTCCGCGCGGTGAGCCGTCGGTCGCGATGCGCGGCTGACGCGATTCGACCGTCATCGCGGGATTCGTCATGACCGTATAGAGATAATCCGTAAGCCGCCTGAAGCGCTCGTCGTTGCGGTCGTGTGGACGAGGCAAATCGATCTTTACCTCACCGCGCACGTGACCGGGATTGGCACCTAAAACGATAACGCGGTCTGCAAGAAAGACGGCTTCCTCGATGTTGTGCGTTACGATCAGGACGCTTTTCGCAGGGAAGTTGCCCGCGTTCCAGAGATCGTCGATCTCGCCGCGCAGATTTTCAGCGGTGAGCACGTCAAGCGCGCTGAACGGCTCGTCGAGAAAGAGCAGTTTCGGATTGATGACGAGGGCACGCGCGAAGCCAACGCGCTGCTTCATGCCGCCGGACAGTTCCTTCGGATAGGCACTTTCGAACCCGTCGAGACCGACGACGTCGATCGCTTTGAGAGCTCGCTTCGAGCGTTCCGCACGTCCGACACCCTGCGCCTCGAGACCGAGTTCGACGTTTTCAAGTACGGTCAGCCACGGCAACAGCGCAAAGGATTGGAAGACCATCGCAACGTCGGCGTTCGGCCCATGCAAAGGCTTACTGCTGCTCGATACCACGCCGCTCGAAGGCGGTATTAGCCCCGCCATGATACGGAGCAATGTGCTCTTACCGCTGCCGCTTCGGCCAAGGAGCGCGACCACTTCGCCCTCTGCGATGCGGACATCGACGTGGTCCAGGGCGGTGAACTCGCCCTTGCCCTCGGGAAGCGGAAACGCTTTAGATACGGCGTCGACGACGATTAAATTGCTCACAGGCGATACTTTCTTTCGGCAAGTGCGTAAAGGCGGCGCCAGAGAACGCGATTTAAGAAAATGACGTACAAGCTCATGACCCCGACGCCGAGCGTGATGCGCGGCCAATCGCCCTTACCGGTGGCCTCGGCGATGTAAGCGCCTAAGCCTGCGGCAACCAGCGTCGTCGATCCCCAAGCCACGATTTCGGAAACGATGCTTGCATTCCACGCCCCTCCGCTCGCAGTGATACCGCCCGTAACCCACGATGAGAAGATGCCCGGAATGATGAGGCGCTTCCAGCGTTTCCAGCCCTTTAAGTTGCAATCGGCCGCCATCTCTCGCAAGTCGGTCGGGATGCTCTGCGCGCCCGCGATCGAGTTGAACAGGATATACCATTGTGCGCCTAGCGCCATGAGCAACATACTGCCGACGTTGATGGAGACGTGATAGCGGATAAACGCGAGCGTCGCGAACGGAAAGATGAAATTCGCCGGAAACGAAGCCAGAAAAAGTGCGACCGGTTGCGCGACGCGAGCGAGCTTCGGGCTGAATCCGATTGCGACACCGATCGGCGTCCAGATAACCGTCGCGAACGCAAGCAACACGAGGACTCGTACAAACGTGAAGAGTCCCAGGAGCAGCACCTTACCAACCTCCGCCAGACCCACCGACGTAAGAATAAAGTGCACACAAAGAACGACGAGTACCGCGACGACGACGATCAGGGTACCATTATAAAGTGTGTTCGTAAGACGCGATGCTACCGGCATCGCCCGTTCCCGGCGCACGCGGGTAAGCGATCTTAGGGTGCTGCCGATTGCGTCGCCGACCGGAGACCAAAGCGCGCCTGGTACTCGCGTAAGCCGTGAGCTGCGAAGCAGATCGTACACCCACGATTGCGGAGCATCGGCCGAGGCGCTCTGCTCGAGACGGAACTTATCGGACCACGCAACGAGTGGACGCCAGAACAGCTGATCGACGAGAAAGATTACCACGGCCATCGTCAGCACGGCCCACCCGAGAGCGGACATGTTTTTCGCTGCCACCGCCGCGGCGACGTAGGAACCGATTCCGGGCAACGTGTACGACTTATTGAGCACGCTGATAGCCTCGCTTGCGGCTAAGAAAAACCAGCCGCCGCCGAAGCTCATCAAGGCGTTCCAAACGAGGCCGATGGCGCCCGCAGGCACCTCGAGCTTGACGAAGCGCTCCCAATGAGACAAGCCGTACGCGGCCGTTGCTTCGCTCAAGTCGGTCGGAAGCGTCCGCAGCGATTGATAGAACGAGAACGTCATGTTCCACGCTTGCGACGTGAAAATCGCAAAAATCGATGCCGCCTCAAGGCCCAGTAGGCTACCCGGGAACAGCGCGATAAAGCCGGTTACGGTAATCGAGAGAAACCCGAGTACGGGCACCGACTGTAAGATGTCGAGCAACGGTACGAGGACGCGTTCGGCATAGCGGCTCCGCGCCGCCGCATAGCCGTACACAAAGGTAAAGACGAAGGATGCCGCAAGCGCTACGAACATCCGCAAGGTAGACCGGCCCGCGTAGTACGGAAGATTGCGAGGATTGAGATCGATAGCCGGCATGGTGTGCGGCGGAACGAACGCCACGAATGCGCCAGCGCCAACTTTAGCTATTATCGCGAGCAAGACGAGCGCGCCAAGAAAAACGCCGGCGTCAGATAATCCGAACGAGAGACGGCGCACCGGGCCTGCTGCGGGAAGACTTCGCTGCAGCATTAAGCGACGCTTCCTTGGAACCGTCGCTTGGCGGTTGCATTGCGACGCCGATCCAGCGCTAAGTCACGGACGCCGTTCAACGAATGAACGGACATGACGCCAAACCGACCGCCCGGGACAGTAAGACGACGCAGTCGGCTGCCATGCTGCAGTGCAGCTGAAGGTTTCCGACTCGGCCGCTCTGCCGATACACACTGATTCGGAAAACCCAATGCAAAGGCCGTGGTGGAAATCAGCAACGCGTCATGACACTTCAACGTCATGGTCGTGATGATCGCTGGTTTGGCTCGGGCTATCCTTGCCGGATGCGGTCGAAGGAGCGGATTCCGGAACGGCAATTAGCCCATCGATTCGATAACCGTTCAAGCTTGTGATCTCGAAGCGCCATCCGCCGACGTCGATCTGCTCGCCGATTCTCGGCAGCCGCCGCAGAGCGGCGAGCACGTAGCCGGCAACCGTATGATAATCGCGCTCGGTCGGCAGCCGAATGCTGAGGTGGGCTGCCATCTCGTCAGCCGGCAACCACCCGGCAAAGAGCCAAGATCCGTCATCGCGTCGCACCGCTGCGGGTTGACCCGGGTCTGCGTCGGCGCGAAAGACGCCCGCGATCGCCTCCAGCAAGTCGGCTGGGGTCACGACGCCCTCGAAGTGGCCGTACTCGTCGTGCACCAATGCCATCGGCACCTCAGCGCTGCGCAAGACGGCGAGTGCGTCGAGCGCCTCGGCGGTGTCCGGAACTGCAGGGGCGACCCGGACGCTGCTCCTGACGTCCAACGGCTGCCCGCTTAGCATCTGGCACAGCAACTCCCGCGTCTGCACCACTCCGAGCATGCCATCAGGCGTGCCTTCACCGACCGGCAGACGAGAATGCTGCGTGGCAGCGAGCGTGGCGCGGATCTCGTCTTCGCTGCCGTTCAAATCAA
>CAXTIY010000143.1:0-2567 GCA_964244215.1 uncultured bacterium | reverse complement strand
ACGACCAGACCAACGCTAATCGGCTCGGCCAAATTCTCGGACACGCCGATGCTCTTTAGCCAACCGGCGAAAGAACTTCCAAAGGTCGCTTCAGAGAACGTACCCGTCAATATGCTGACGAGCGTAATGCCGATCTGCACCGTTGGCAGGAAGCGGCCCGGGTCTTCGGACAGAGCCAGCGCCGCGGAGGCGCCGCGCGATCGACTTTCCGCCATTGCTTGCAGGCGGGAGCGGCGCGAGTTCACCACGGCGAGCTCCGCCAGTGCAAATAGCCCGTTGAGCAGGATTAGAATGAGGACGATCGTCAGCTTGAGCACGGGTCAGCCTATCAGTGCGAGTGCCGGCGTGCGTTCGTGGAACGGCTGTTTCGGGAGTGGAGAGACCTGATTCTGCGACACACGATCAACATTCGACGCCGTTGAAGCGACGGGTGCACAACGACTGGACTTTACGAACGCGCGTCATTCGGAAGATTGAATCGAGCTTCCGCACTCAATCTCGGTGTTGCGAACGGCCGCGTATCACGGAAACTTTCATAAGGTCTCGACTCCGACCGAACTCTGATGATTGCGCCCCGAATCCAACAGCGGGTCGTAGCCACGGTACGCGAACGTGCGTCGTTGCGTTCGGCGAAGGAATCGTCGGTGCCGGCTGAGCGGTCGCATCGGCGAAGCAGCCTACGGACAAGATTGCGAACGCGATCGAGCCAAATCGAAAAGACTTCCGCAAGAAATCCCCTAGAGTGGCGGCGATCTTACTCGACCCGCCAACTGGAAAAGTGGTTGCGCTTCGGTGAACGTGCAGTCATCGCCGACACTCACGGGGGGGTAAACGTCTAGCTTGAAGCGGCGTAGTCGCGCGACCGAATGCGGCGACGTCTGTCCTGCGGCGATCGTGTCGCAAGGTTTACGTAGAGAAGCGCTGACGACGCTTGCCGACGTTACTTACGAGAGCGCGAGCTAGAGCCGAATCGGAGGCTTGCGTCCGTGAACAACTCGCCTGCCGATTAGGCTGCGCCCGGTATAGGCGTCGCTAAGATACGAAGCGACTAGTTCGACGACAAAGAACGCGAGAACGGCAACCACGCAGCCTAAGACCATCATGATTCGCGAGTCTAGTCTGGAACGACCGTATTGAGTATCCGCCTTCCGGACGAACCGTTTGGCTAATGCGCTGAACTGTAACCTTGGCTGGCGCGTTCGCTCAACGGCGGCGTTCTCATCATCCGAGTCGTTGAGCGCCTGCTGATACGTCTTCTCCTTAACGCGTGCCAGATGCCGACGTAGCTGCGGACAACCGCCACGCAAAGATCCGTGCAAGTCGGTTCGTGCAAATGTGACGATGGTCTGAACTAGTGGTCTGAACTATAGGTTCTCTGCCGAGGCAGATGAGATCCGCGTATCCCGGTTCGTCTTTAGCCGGTCGCTCGGCATATCCGATCAGTTCGTCCGAACGGCGGCTTCCGGCGGCTGAGGCAGCTACCTATGCTCTATTCACTATGTTATTACTCGAGATTTCGCTGATCGTTCTCTCGATCGTTTGCTTCTGGTTGCTCGATCGTTACGTGATCGGTTGCGAACGGATATGAGCATCGATCTCGGCGTCGGCCTCCTCTTGTCGCTCGGGGCGCTTGCGTACCTTACATATGCGATGCTCCGCCCTGAACACTTTTAGGAAGCTGTTGACATGTCATTAATCGGATGGGCGCAAGCCGCACTCGTCTTTGCCGTCGTGTGGCTTGCCGTCAAGCCGCTCGGAATTTACATGGCTCGCGTCTTCAGCGGCGAGCGCACGTGGCTTTCGCCCGTATTCGTGCCCGTCGAGCGCGCGATCTACCGCATCTGCCGTATTGATTCCGAACGAGAGACCGGCTGGAAGCAGTACGCCTTCGCCGTCGTCGCCTTCAGTCTCGTCAGCCTCCTTTATCTTTACGTCCTGCTCCGCACGCAGGCGTGGCTGCCGCTCAATCCGCAGCACTTCGGCAACCTCGCTCCGGACCTCGCGTGGAATACCGCCGTCTCGTTCATGACGAACACGAATTGGCAATTCTACTCGGGCGAGTCGACGATGAGCTATCTCAGCCAGATGGCAGGCCTCTCGTGGCACATGTTCGTCTCGGCGGCTACTGCAATCGCAATCGCGGTCGCATTAATGCGGGCTCTCGCACGAACCGACAAGTCGACCATCGGCAACTTCTGGGTCGATCTGACGCGCGGCTGCCTGTACTTGCTTTTGCCTATTTCCTTCGTCGGTGCTCTGCTTCTCTGCTGGCAGGGCGTGCCGATGAATTTCGATGCGTACCCGACCGCGACGACCCTCGAGGGCGCGCAACAGTCGATTCCGCAGGGTCCGATGGCCTCGCAGGAGATCATCAAAGAGCTCGGCACGAACGGCGGCGGCTTCGTTAACGCCAATTCTGCGGCTCCTTGGGAGAACCCGACACCGTTCAGCAATTTCATCGAGCTCGTCTGCATTTTCGTGATCGGCGGCGCGCTGACGTATACGTTCGGGCGCTTCGTCAAGAACCAGCGTCAGGGGTGGGTGCTGTTCGCCGCGATGTCCATCCT
>CAXTIY010000142.1:0-8433 GCA_964244215.1 uncultured bacterium | reverse complement strand
CCGCCGAACGCCCGCTCGTGGCGCTTTAAGCAAACGGAGCAGGGCGAGGTGATCGCCTCGCGCTACGGCCTGCCCTCGCTCGCGCGGCGCAACTTAGAGATCGTAACGACGTCGCTCTTCGCCCAGCCGCCCGCGACGGAAACTTCGGATATCGGACGCTACGACGTTACGATGAGCCGTATGGCCGGACGCGCGCACGAAGCATACCGCGCGCTCGTGGACGATCCGCGCTTCATCGGATTCTTCGAGCAATGCACGCCGATTAACGAAATCGGCGATATGCAGATCAGTTCGCGGCCGGCGCGCCGCAGCGCTACGAAATCGATCGACGATTTGCGGGCCGTGCCGTGGAGCTTTGCCTGGACGCAGACGCGCGCGATTCTCGCGAGCTGGTACGGGTTCGGCTCCGCGATGCGCGAGGAACTCGGCGCCGGGCGGCTCGAAGGGATGCGCGAGATGGCGGCGAGTTTTCCTTCGTTTCGCTCGCTGCTCGGAAAGATCGAACGCGGCCTCGCGACGGCGGATCTCGCGATCTTCGAACTGTACGCCGAAAACTTGGTTGCCGATATCGGTATACGGACGTACTTCGTGGAGCGAATTAAAACCGAGTTCGCACATTCGCTCGAGTCGCTGCTCGCGATCTTGCAGCAAGATCGTTTACTCGTCAACGATTCGACGCTTGCGGATGCGATCGCCCATCGGAATCCCTATGTCGATCCGATGTCGTATCTGCAGATCCGGTTGATTCGCGATTTCAGGAAGTCGGGGGACGCGGCACTGCGGGATGCGATTCGCTTGACGATTAACGGGATATCGGCGGGGCTGCGGGTTACGGGCTAACCCGTGACGGCGGCATTGGGAGCGCCGAGCAGATGCGCGATCACGTCCGCGTGACACGCACGCGGCGCGCACCAACAAAATAATAGCAACTCCGGATGAATTGCGGCGAGCGCGCGTAAGCGTGCGAGTTCACCCGTAACGGCGGGATTACGAGCGGAGATCTGCTCCGCGAGCCATTCGCCGTAGCGCGCGATTACGGCGAGGCGATCCGCCTCGTTCTTCATGGCGAATGGATTGGCGAGGGGCGACCGTGCAAGACCGTGCCTCGGGTTCGCTCGGCCGACGTAGATCTCGTGTTCGCGTAGAGGCGTGCGGCGACCGCGAATATTCTTCGTCGTGATGCTCACGCTACGAGATGCGCTCGTACCGGACGCAAACGCGTATCGGCCCGGCTATTGCGCGGTCGCGGCCGACGTCCGAGCCGGCGCCGCTTCGAGAAGTTGGTAGAGAGCGCCGAGTTCCGCATCGGTCAAGCGGCCGATCGAGCGCCAAGGCATCGGTTCGGCAAGAACGTGACCCTCCGGCGTGCGGCCGGTCCGCATCGTCGCGGAGAAATCGGCCGCCGACCACGCCCCGAGCGCGCCATGGGAGATGTCCGGCGCAAAGAAGTTGCGCCCCACGTGACCGTGCAGATCGGCCCCGTGGCATCGCAAGCAGCCGCCGACCTCTGCGAGATAGACGGCGTCCGACGGCGCCGAAGCCAAAGGCTTGGGCGCCGAAGGCAGAGACCCACCCGACGAAAGCGCCGATGCCGACGCCACGGCCGAGGGAGGCGCGTCGACAGCGACCCGTGCGATGTTGCGGTCGACCGGCGGCTTCGAACGAATATAAGCTATCAAGCTTTTGATGTCCGCATCGGTGAAGAACGCATAGTCGCTCGTGGGCATGATCGCCAGATGCGTACCGTCGGGTCGTACACCGAGCCGGATAGCCCGGACATAATCCGCGTCGGAATACGTGCCTCCGACGCCACCTACGCCCGCGGTAAGATTGCTCGGCACGACGTTCGCGCCTCCGCGCCCGACCGGGAACGCGCGGCCACCGCCTCCTAAATCGGCGCCATGGCATTCCATGCAATGCGCCATGGCACTCGCGATGTGCTCGCCGCGCGCGATGTCGGGAGGCGAATCCGCGGCGCGCGCCGCCGGCACCATGCAGAGCACCCCGAGGAGCGATGCGTAAAATAGTAAGCGTCCAGTCGATGAGAGCACGAAGCGCTCGTTCGTCGCTAGTAGCGCCGAATGCTTTGCGGCCGCGGCTATCTTACGAGTTCGTCCGAACGTGCGTTCGCGAATACCTCGGACGCATTTAGGACGTCGAGGGTGTTAGACTAACGCATCGCTCTTAATTCGCTTTTGCGCGTCTCGCAACGGAGATCGGCATATGACGACCGACACGGCAGACCATGTCAACGGTGCGGCGGGGAACACCGCCCGCCCGCACGCGACGTCGGCAGGAATTAAATCCCAACTCGACCGCGCGCTCGAAAATGCGGAATACCTGCTTCAGTATGCCGCCGAAGCCGGTATCGAAGTCGAGCCGGATGTCGCACAGTCCATCATCACCGCGAGCCGGGCCGGAAGAACGGTATGGGACGGCACTTCGGCGGGCGATATCCTCGCGGCGATTACCCGGCTCGCGGCGAAGGTGCATCCGGTTACGGGCGAGACGCTGCGTACGAGTCAGAGCAAGGCTCGCGCACAAATCCGTACTTACACGTGGATAGCCGTAATACTCGGCTGCTTTATCGTTCCGCTTTCGATGATTTCGTTTATTACCTCAGGGCTATCCGCTTCAATTACGGCGGATGTGAATAGCGCAAATCAGCTCGCGGTGACGCTACATAGCGAGCTCGATTCGCCCTTCAGTTCGGCGACCCGCAATCAGCAAGCATCGGCGCCCGTGACGGCACTGCCCGATCTGCAGCAGTTTACGACCACCATGCGATCCATCAAAGACCATACCGAATTGCTCAACGTCTTCTTGATGAAAACGGCAACGAGTCAGGTTACGAATCACCCGAGAAAGGATTTCGAGATCGATCCGGGTTTTCGCGAATCGGTACCGGCGCTGCAAGCGGAGCTGACGCAAAAGACGCGCGTTTACCAGCTCGTGCGTTTGTGGGCCAAAGAAGTTCAGGACGACGTCGCTATCTTCTACGGCTCGATCGCGGCGTGCCTATTGCCGATGCTCTACGCGCTACTCGGTGCTTGCGCTTATCTGCTACGCCTTTTTTCGACGGAGCTCAATTCGCGGACGTTTTCGCCTTCGTACGCAATCTCGGCCCGCTTCTTTATAGCGCTCATCGGCGGCATGATCGTCGGTCTCTTCGGCAACATCTCGGGAACCTCGCTCTCCCCGCTCGCCCTCGCCTTTCTCGTAGGCTACGCGGCGGACGTCTTCTTCTCGTTCCTCGAGGGGCTCTTACAGAACTTTCGGAAACCGAAGGCCGCGTAGCCAGCGATCGGCTAAGCCGGCAGATCTTTCGGGCGGTCGGCGTAGATCAGCGCGGGCTGTTCTTTTTTCTCGATGACTTCTTTGTTGATGACGCACTTCTTGACGCCTTGCAGGCTCGGCAAGTCGTACATCACGTCGAGCATAACTTCTTCGAGAATGCTGCGCAGGCCGCGAGCGCCGGTTTTCCGGCCCTGCGCCTTGGTCGCGATCGCGACGAGCGCTTCTTTCGTGAACGTGAGATCGACGCCGTCCATAGCCATGATCTTCTGGAATTGACGGACGAGCGCGTTACGCGGCTCGACGAGAATGCGGCGTAGCGCCAGTTCGTCGAGCGCGTCGAGCGTCACGACGATCGGCAGGCGGCCGATAAATTCGGGAATGAGGCCGAACTTCAGCAAGTCTTCCGGCATCAATTGCTGCAACAGCTTACCGACGCGGGCGTCACGCTTCGATTCCGGCACGGACCGGAAGCCGAGGGCATTGGAAGCTACGCGAGATTCAATAATCTTCTCGAGGCCATCGAAGGCACCGCCGCAAATAAACAAGACGTTGGTCGTGTCGATCTGGATGAACTCTTGATGCGGATGCTTGCGACCGCCTTGGGGCGGAACGTTGGCCGTCGTGCCTTCGAGAATTTTTAGCAGCGCCTGCTGCACGCCCTCACCGCTGACGTCGCGCGTGATCGACGGATTCTCGCTCTTGCGAGCGATCTTGTCGATCTCGTCGATGTAGACGATGCCCTTCTCGGCACGCTTGACATCGTAGTCGGCGGCTTGAATGAGCTTGAGCAGAATGTTCTCGACGTCTTCGCCGACGTAACCGGCTTCCGTAAGCGACGTCGCATCGGCCATGGCGAGCGGAACGTCGAGAATCTTCGCGAGCGTTTGCGCGAGATACGTTTTTCCGCTACCGGTCGGACCGACGAGCAAGATGTTCGATTTTTGCAACTCGACATCGTCGGAAGACGTGCCGGCGTTAACGCGCTTATAGTGGTTGTAAACGGCGACCGCAAGCGATTTTTTCGCGCGCTCCTGACCGATCACATACTGATTGAGGATGTGATTGATTTCTTTGGGCTTCGGGATGTTGCGAAGCCGGACGTTTTCATCGACGTTTTTGTAGAGCTCTTCTTCGATGATTTCGTTGCAAAGCTCGATGCACTCATCGCAGATGTAGACGCCGGGCCCCGCGATCAATTTGCGCACCTGCTCCTGCGATTTACCGCAAAAGCTGCACTTTAATTGACCTTTTTCATCACCGAATCGGAACACTCAGATCCTATTTCTACTGCTTACGCGGGGGAGGGGGAAGCGCTACGCATATCTTTATTGAAAATCTGGTCGATCAGGCCGTAATCGCGTGCATCTTCGGCCGTCATGTAGTAATCCCGATCGATATCCTTGAGGATCTGTTCGACCGGTTTCTTCGTCGTGGTCTCGTAGATGCCCGCAAGCATGCGACGGGTCGCGATCAAGTCGCGGGCGGCGATTTCCACGTCGGTCGCCTGGCCGCCGATTTGCTGAACCCACGGCTGATGGATCAAAATCTTCGAGTGCGGCAAAGCGTAGCGCTTGCCGGGCGCGCCGCCCGTCAAGAGAATCGAGCCCATGGAAGCCGCCATGCCGGCGCAGATCGTCGCGACGTCACACTTCACGAGTTGCATCGTATCGTAGATCGCGAGACCGGCCGTGACGCTGCCGCCCGGGCTATTGACATACATATCGATATCTTTGTCGGCGTCTTCGCGTTCCAGAAATAGCAACTGCGCGATGACCAGATTTGCGAGACCGTCATCGACGACGCCGCCGACGAAAATAATGCGCTCCTTGAGAAGCCGCGAATAGATATCGAACGCTCGCTCGCCGCGTGCGCTCTGCTCGACGACCATCGGAACTAGGTGGCCCAAAATCCATACTCCTGGATGGCTTCTAAAGAAGCCTCGTACATTCGACTTCGGCGCAAGTCGCGGGTGAAAGACTAGCTTGTGCTGTGACTACGTACGGGATGCAAAGGTTGCTTCAAACGGACTCGGCCGCGGCCTCTTTCTCGGTGACGGTCGCGTTGTCGAGCAAGTATTCGATCGTTTTCGTTCTGACGATCCCGTCGACGAGCGCTCCGATATTCGAACGCACCATTTCGAGAATCGCCTCGCGCGGTTGCTGATATTGCCGGCTCAGCTGCTGCACTTCGGCCTCGATATCGGCATTGGTCGCGGTAATGCTTTGCGCTTTTGCAATCGCTTCAAGCAGTAGGGAAGACTTCACGCGTTTTTCGGCCTCGCTGCGGTATTCCGTTCGCAGCTCGTCTTCACTCTTGTTTTGCTTTTCGAGATAGTCGTCCCACTCCACGCCCGCGCGTTCGATGTAGCTCTTCGCTTCTTCGAAGAGGCTCTCTATTTCACGATCGACGAGCACCGAGGGCAAAGCGAAATCGTGGGCAGCCATTAGCTGCTCGAGGAGCGGTGCCGTCAGCGCCCGGCGCTGTTGCTGGCGAGCGTTCGCTTCGAGGCGGTTGCGTAACTCGTCGCGCAGCGTGCCGAGCGTGGCTTCGGGGCCGCCGAAGCGCTTCGCGAATTCATCGTCGAGATCCGCGAGTTCGGCGACCTTGTTCTCATGCACCGTAATCGTGAAGACGGCGGTTTTGCCCGCGAGCTCGGTAATGCCGTACTCGGCGGGAAAATGCGCCTCGATATCCTTGGTTTCGCCCGCCTTCATGCCTGCGATACCCGTCGCGAAACCCGGAATGAAACGATCCTCGAGTATCTCGGTCGCTTGGCCTTCGGCTTTTCCGCCGTCGAACGGCACGCCGTCGATCTTGCCTTCGTAATCGATCGTCGGCACGTCGCCGATTTCGACCGGGCGATCGATCGGAAGAAGCGTGCCCGCCTCTTTACGCAAGCCCTCGAGCGCCTTTTCGACGTCTTCATCGGAGACGGAGGTCGGCAAACCCGTCAGGGCCACACCCTTGTAATCTTGAAGTTCGAACTGCGGCCGCACGTAGACGGTCGCTCGCAAGCGAACCGGCTGCCCTTCTTCTTCGGGGAGCAACTCCATTTGCGGCTGGTCGACCGGCTCTAAATCGTTGTCCTGCAACGCTTTGCTGTAGACCGTCGGGACGACGGCCTCCATCGCGCGCTCCTGAATGCCGGCCTTGCCGTACTGCGCTTCGAAGATCTTCCGCGGCGCTTTACCGGGGCGAAAGCCCGGAATGCGGACGTTCCGGACGAGTTCGCGAAACGCGCGCTCGCGTGCGGCATCGAGCTCTTCGTTCGAAATCGAAATCTCGAGCTCGACTTGCGTGGGATCCAAATGCTTGACGGTGGCGGCGCTCACGTGAGCCTTTCCTAGAAGCCCCGGCACGCGACCCCGTGGGACGTTTCGGAGCGCGAATTGGAGCGGAAGACGAGATTCGAACTCGCGACCCTCGCCTTGGCAAGGCGATGCTCTACCACTGAGCTACTTCCGCGGACAGCGACGAAACGAACCCGCCTAGACTACCGCCGCGAGTTCTCTTTCGTCAAGTAAATCGGAAGGGACCGTTTTCCATCACGGCGTCCTAGTGCGACCTATGAAGTACTCGCCCCAACGGTGCCGGCTATGAGCGATACGAACGAAGTGGTGCTCGGCATCGATGCCGGGACCGGCAGCATTCGAGCATGCTTGTTCGATCTTACCGGACATCCGCTCGGTGCCGCCGACCGCAGTTACGAGACGCTCTATCCGCGGCCCGGACGCGCGGAGCAGCGGCCGGCCGACTGGTGGAACGCCCTCGTCGCCGCGACGCAGACTGCGTTGCACGAAAGCGGGATCGACGGAAAACGCGTGATCGGCCTCGCCGTCGATGCGCCGTGCGACATTCTGCTCACGGACGCCGCCGGAACGCCGCTTACGGAAGCGCTGATGTGGATGGATCTGCGCGGGGCGGAGCAAGCGCGGCGGCTCACCGAGACGGGCGCCCCCGTGCTCAAATATTGCGGCGGTGACGTACCGGCGGAGTGGCCGCTTCCCAAAACGCTCTGGCTTAAGGAGAACGCGGCGAGTACGTGGAGCGCGGCGGCACGGCTCGTCGAGCAGATGACGTGGCTGACGTGGCGGCTGACCGGAGAGTGGATCGCACCGCTCAACAGCGCCGCGGCAAAGTGGCATTACCGTCAAAGTTCGGATGCGGGCGCGGGCACGGCGGAAGGCTGGCCCGTGGATTTGCTCGCGCGCGTCGGCCTTGAAGATGCGCTCGAAAAACTGCCGGCCCGCGTCGTGCCGATGGCGGGCAAGGCGGGCGAGTTGACGGTCGCGGCGGCGGAATTGCTCGGCCTGCGGCCGGGCATCGCCGTGGCGATGAGCGGGATCGACGCGCATGCCGGGATGCTCGGCGTCGGCGTCGTGTCCCCCGGAGCCGTCGCGCTCATTACGGGCACCTCGACCTGCCAACTCGCGCAATCGAACGAAGCGATCTTCGATCGCGGATTGTGGGGCCCGTTCGAAGACGCGATCGTGCCGGACGCGTGGACGATCGAGGCCGGACAAGCGAGCACGGGCGGCACGGTGCGCTGGCTCATGGAAATCGCGGGCGCACGCTGGCCGAAAGAGACGCGCTATCAAAGCGCCGACGCCGAAGCCGCCGCGATCGCCCCGGGAGCGGACGGCCTCGTTTTGCTCGACTTCTGGCAAGGCAGCCGGACCCCGGTAAAAGATCCGAACGCGCGCGGCACGATCTGGGGCCTGACGAGCGGCCACGGCGCGGGGCATCTCTTACGCGCCGTGTACGAGGGGACGGCATACGGAAATCGGCGCGTGTTGGAAGCGCTCGCGCGCAAAGGCGTGCCGACGAAACGCATCGTGGCCTGCGGCGGCGGCGTTCGTAGCGCGCTCTGGCTGCAGATCATCGCCGACGTCGCGGGCGTGCCGATCGAATACACGCTCGCGGACGACGCGGTCGCGCTCGGAAGCGCCATGTGCGCTGCGGTCGGTGCGGGCGCCTTTCCCGATCTCGCGACTGCGGCGAAGGCGATGACGCGTCCCGAGCGCCGGGTCGACCCGAACCCCGCGCTGCGCGGTGTTTCCGACGAAGGCTATGCGCTGTACGAAGAGACGTACGCCGCGCCCGCACCGCTCTTCGCGCGCCGAGCGCGTGACGCGA
>CAXTIY010000141.1:0-8439 GCA_964244215.1 uncultured bacterium | reverse complement strand
TGAACGATGTACACGCCGATACCGCCGAAATCGCCGCCTTTGAGCGACTCTTCGAGCGAATTTATTTCGTGCGGCGAGAGATACGTGGTGTACGGATCGCCGAGTGAGGCGAGCATACCGCGCATCGCCGCCTGCGTGAGTTCGATCGAAGAGGTCTGCTTGCCGTAGCGCGTTTGCGCGTATTCCAGATCCCGGTTGAGGGCGGCGAGATCTTGAGTTTCGTCACCCGTCGCCGTCAAGAGTGGGATCGCCGGTTGCGCGACGCCGTGCTTCTTTAGATAAGCGACCAGCTCGCGCTGTTCGCCCGTGAGCAGGGTTTGTGCATCGACGGGCTTATAGTACGCGCGCGTGACTTGTCGAAACGCGCCGTCGACCATCGTCTGATCGCCGCCCCGCACGTTCGAGAGCAGCGCATGCAGATCGATCGCGGCGACCCCGCCGCCTTCGGAAAAGGCTTGTACGGGATGTAAGGCCCGCTCGTGCGTGAGGAAAAGCGCACCGCCGAGCGAAGCGACGGCGAGCATAAAGGCGGCTGCGAGAGCGCGGAGCGGCGTCGGCAAAAATCCCGTCGATATATTAGATTGGAGGGCGTCGGCTTCTTGGACGACCGCACGAGGCCTTCCGACACGACGTAATGTGATACGCCGGCCGGGCGCACGCAGTTTCCGCCGGGGGCCGCTCCTGGCCGAATTCTAACGCAAGCGGGACGTCGGTTCTACGGGCACGCCGTTTACGCGGATTTCGAAATGCAGGTGCGGCCCCGTGGATTCGCCGGTCGAGCCGACCGCCGCGATCGCTTGGCCGCGCTCGACGTCTTGGCCGTTCGCGACGAAGATCTGCGAGCAGTGCCCATACAGGGTCGAGGTCTGGCCGCCGTGGTCGATGATGACGGCGTTGCCGTAGCCGCCGTACCAACCGGCGTAAATGACCCGCCCCGTAGCCGCCGCCGTTACGGTCGAACCCATCGGCGCGCCGATATCGACGCCCGCGTGCATGCGGAAACCGTGGCCGAGCGGATCGCTGCGCATGCCGAAAGGTGACGTGATCGGCCCCGACGCCGGCCATGAAAAGGAACCAGGGGCTCCGGTGTTCGCCGCCGGAGGCGCCTGCTGGCCCGCGAGCTGGGCGGCGCGCCGGCGTTGCTGTTCCTCCGCCGCTCGGCGCGCGGCTTCCGCGCGCTGGCGCTCGCGAATGAGTGCCTCGAGCGCCGCTTCTTGCTCCGCCGTAAGGTCTTCGAGCTGCGCTACCTCGTTTGCGACGCTGCGCCGCTGTGCGTCGGCAGCCGCCACCAGTTGCAGGCGCTGCGCCGCGAGCGCCGCGAGCTGATATTTCGTCTGTTGCTCGCGACGCTCGTCATCGCGCAAACCGACTTCCTGGCGCACGAGATCTGCGCGGGCGTTCGCGACGGCCGCCTGCGCTTCGCGCCGCTCGCGAACGGTCTTCTCGTTCGCGGCGATGAGATAGCGAATATCTTCCCAGCGCTCGACGAATTCGTTGAACGACGTCGCCGAGAAGAGCACGTTGATGTAACCGAGATCGCCCCGTTCGTAGGCGTCGACGAGCCGTCGCCGGAGCGCGTCGTTATGCCGCTCGAGCGTCCGCTGCGCCGCGTCGAGCGCAATGCGGTTCCAGGCGAGATTACGTTCCGTGTGTCGGATTCTAGCGTCGAGCGCGTCCAAGGCCGCCCCGCTGCGCACGATGCCGGCGTCGGTATCGGCGAGCTGACGCCGGAGGTTCGCCGCGCGGACGGTTTCGAAATCGAGCTGCGTCCGTCGACCCGCAAGGCGGTTTTTGGTCGCCTCGATCCGCGATTGCTGCGATCGTATGTCGTCTGCGTTCGACGCGGGCGCGGGCAGCAGCGCGAAGACGGCGAGCGCTGCGAGCGCCGCTGCGAGAAGCCTTCGCTGTAAACTACGTGCGGAGATAACGGCCGACGGAAAACCAGGATGCGAGGATGCCGACCGCCGCGCCCACACCCAGCAGTTCGAGCGCGAAGATCCACTCGTTGACTCCGCTCGTGTGCAGCGGCAACCACGGCAGCGCTACGGCCAGTTTCGGTAAGAGTTGAAAGCGGCCGAGCGCGAGCAGCGCGACCGCAAGCGCCGCGCCGACGACGCCCGCGATGAGGCCCTCGCAGATGAACGGTAAGCTAATGTACGCACCCGACGCCCCGACCAGATGCATGATCGCGATCTCTCGCCGCCGCGCGAAGACCGTCAGCCGAATCGTATTGGAGATGATGATCGCCGCCGTGAACACGAGCAGCACGACGATCGCGAGGCCGATGCGGCCGAGCACTTCCGAAACCGCGAGTAGCTTTTCAACGGCGTCCTGAGCGTATTCGACGTGTGCGACGTTCGGTAGGGTTCGAATGAGCGCTGCGACCGCACCGACCCGCGCCGGATCGACGACGCGAACGCGAAGGGCGTCCGGTAGCGGATTCGCCGTGAGCAGCGACGTGTCGATCTGGCCGCGCAGCCGCTCGCGCAACTCACGCAGACCCTCGGCTTTAGGAATGTAAACGACGCTCTTCACGCGGTGGTCGCGCCCGATTGCGGCGATCGTTCGATGCACGTCGCGTTCGTTCGCGCGATCGCTCAAGAAGACGCTGATCTCGATCTTATGCACGGCGTCGCTCGCGATCGTGCCGAGCGTCGAGCGCGTAAAGAGGAAGCCGCCGAGCAGCAGGATCGTTATCGTCACCGTTCCGATCGCGGTGAGTTGCATGACGAGGTTGCGCGTGAAGTTGCGCCCGACCTCACTCAGAAAGAATCGGATTCGTCCTGGATCCATTACCGCGACTCCGCACGAGTGGAAGTGCCGCCGAGAGCGGTAGGGCGGCCGTGCCGCCCGCACTCGGCAGGGGGCTTGCGGCCAAATAGTAACCGCGTTCTTCGTCTGCGACGATCTTGCCGTCTTCGAGGCGGATTACGCGGCGGCGCATACGGTCTACGACCAGAGCGTTATGCGTCGCGATGAGCACCGTCGTGCCTTTGAGATTGATCCGATGCAGCAAATCCATGATCTCGTTCGTGTTGACCGGATCGAGGTTGCCCGTCGGCTCGTC
The DNA here is from genome assembly GCA_964244215.1 of uncultured bacterium. GTDB lineage: Bacteria > Vulcanimicrobiota > Vulcanimicrobiia > Vulcanimicrobiales > Vulcanimicrobiaceae > CAXTIY01. The sequence continues at coordinate 5,372 of CAXTIY010000141.1, read as the reverse complement.
GCACAGCAAAATCTTGGGATTGTTCACGATCGCCCGGGCGATCGCCGTGCGTTGTTGTTCGCCGCCCGAAAGCTCGCTCGGAAACGCGCGCGCCTTCCCGGCGAGACCGACGAGTTCGAGTACGCGCGGCACTTGGCGCAGCACGTCTTTCGTACGCGCGCCCGTCACTTGTAACGCGAACGCGACGTTCTCCCAGACCGTCTTGTCGGTAAGCAACTTGTAATCTTGGAAAACGACGCCGACGCTGCGGCGCAAGAGCGGTATCTTCGATCGGCGCAGCGTATCGACGCGCGTGCCGTCGACCGTCACGTCGCCGCGCGTCGGAACCTTCTCTCGATAGAGTAGCCGCAAGAGACTCGACTTGCCCGTTCCGGAGTGACCGACGAGAAAGACGAAGCTGCCTTTGGCGATCTCGAGATCGATTCCGTCGAGCGCGCGCGTGCCGTTCGGGTAAACGAGAGCGACGCCGCGAAGTGCGATCACGCGACACGCCCGAGCGTTAGCATTACAGGGGTTTTTCGGCGTCTAAGCGGAGGGACACCTTTGATGGATTTCGACCTCAGCGAAGATCAACGCGCGATTCAAATGCTTTGCCGCGAGTTCGCTCGCGACGAAGTGCGGCCGCGCGCCGAAGAGATGGATGCGAAAGCCGAGTTTCCGTACGAGATCGTTAAGAAGATGGCGGAACTCGGGCTACTGGGCCTGCCGTTTCCGGAAGCATACGGCGGCTCGGGCGCAGATACGATCAGTTACGCACTCGCCGTGATGGAGATCGCCCGCGCCGATGCGTCGACGGCGATCACGCTCGCCGCACACGTCTCGCTCGGCTCGTCGCCCTTCTACGTGTTCGGCACCGAAGAACAGAAGCAGCGGTATCTCGTGCCGCTGGCGCGCGGTGAGATGTTATGGGGCTTCGGGCTGACGGAGCCGCAAGCGGGCAGCGACGCGGGTGGAACGCGCACGCGCGCCGAGCTGCAAGGCGACTCGTGGATCATCAACGGCACGAAAGCTTTTATTACGAACTCCGGCACCGACATTACCGGCGGTACGACGATTACCGCCGTAACCGGCACGGACGAGCGCGGCAATCCGGAGATTTCGAACATCGTCGTGCCGCAGGACACGCCCGGTTTCACACGCTCGAAGAAGTATCGCAAGATGGGCTGGCGTGCCTCCGATACGCGCGAACTCGTCTTCGAAGATGCGAAGGTGCCGGCAGAGATGTTGCTCGGCCGGCGCGGAGGCGGGCTCAAGCAATTTCTCACGATCCTCGACGGCGGCCGCATCTCCGTCGCCGCGCTCTCGGTCGGTCTCGCGATGGGTGCGTATGACGAGGCACTGGCGTATGCGAAAGAACGGCATCAGTTCGGCCGAGCGATCTCGAAATTTCAAGCCATTCAATTTAAGCTAGCGGACATGCTGATGGAAATCGAGCATGCGAAGCTGATGGTGATGCGAGCCGCATGGGAAAAAGATAACGGCCGCGATTATCTCATGAGCGCGAGCCTCGCCAAGCTCTATTCGGGCGAGGTTTCGCGGCGGGTCGTCAACGAAGCGTTGCAAGTTCACGGCGGGTACGGTTTCATGGACGAGTATCCGGTGTCGCGTATGTATCGCGATCAAAAGATCAACGAAATCGGCGAAGGTACGAACGAAGTGCAGCGCCTGATTATCGCGCGCCTCATGGGCCTGTGATGAGTAAACGTGGCCCCAGGGCCTCTGTGGAAAGGTCGAATTTGTTCCGTCGCTGCTACGTCTTTGCCGCACTTTTGGTTTTTTGTTCCGGAGCGCCGGCGTTTGCCGAACTCAAGGCCGGAGCCGCCGCGCCGCCCTTCGAGGCGCGGGCTTCGATCGGCGGCAAGGTTTTCGATTTCGATCTGCGCGCCGCGCTCCGAAAGGGGCCCGTCGTGCTGTACTTCTATCCGGCCGCTTTTACGTCGGGTTGCACCCTCGAAGCCCACGATTTTGCAAGCCATGCGCAAGATTACCGCAAGCTCGGCGCGACGATCATCGGCGTCTCGGGCGACGACATCGCGACGCTCAACCGCTTCAGCGTATCGGAATGCCGCAGCAAATTCGCCGTCGCTTCGGATGCCGACCATAAAATATCGCACGCGTACGACGCGACGCTCGGCGCCGGCCCCGCGACGTTTTCGGACCGCACGTCGTATGTGATCTCGAAAGACGGTACGGTCGCGTATTCGTATCGTTCCCTCGATGCGAGCCGGCATGTCGCCAATACCCTCGCGGCACTCGCTAAGCTTAAGCAATGAACGAAAACGGAGAAGGTGCGCACGTTTGGCGCGCCTACGATCTGCCCTTGGAACGGCTCGACGAATTGCCGTTCGGAGCGATCGTCATCGATGCCAAAGGCACGATCGTGGAGTACAACGAGTACGAACGGCGACTCGCGCATTTGGAGCGCGATGCCGTACTCGGGAAGAACTTCTTTCGCGATGTCGCGCCGTGTACGGGGGTGCAAGCCTTCGAAGGTCGCTTACGCAGCTTCCTGCGGACCAACGATCGCGTGAGCGAGACGTTCGACTATTTCTTTCCGTTTCGGCACGGCGCCGTCACGGTCGAGATCACGTTCCTACGTTTACCGTCGAAGGGTCAAATTCTGATCGCGGTCGAGCGCAAGGACGGAGCGACGAGCGAGGTTTAGCGAGAGCCCGGCGACAGCTGCGCGCGGGCCGGGTTCGTTGCCGCGAGTCCTCGAGCGCGCGCGCCCGGAACCGGAAAGAGGCTCGAGGCAACGTCCCGGCACGACTTCGAGAGCGGAACTTCGATCGCGTGGTAAAGCGAGACGCTCGCATAAACGACCGTGCACGGCACGAGGACGAATAATAGGCGCCGGAATCTTCGCTCTGAGGTGCCTAAGTGGCCATCCTATGGAGCGTTACGCGAGCGCGTAGGCTGCGAGCGTTTCCCGGTGCATACGGGCGACGTCGTACTTTTCGAGCCCTTGACTCGCCTTATGTTTGCCTTCCTCGAGGGCGCGCGGGTCCGTCAGCAGCGACGCGATCGCCTCCGCGAGTCGCGCGGGGTCGCCAGGCGGCACCATCATAGCCGCCCGACCTCCGTCGACGGCTTCGGGAATACCGTCGACGTCGCTCGCGACGATCGCGCAACCAGCCGCCCGCGCCTCGATGATCACGAGCCCGAACGGTTCGCGGCGCGAAGCGAGCACGAAGACATCGGTCAGGGCGAGATAGGGTTCGGGATTGGGCTGGAAGCCCAGAAAGTGCACGTTGTCGCGGGCTTCGAGCGTTTCCGCTTGCGCGAGAAACGCTGCGCGGTCGGGCCCCTGGCCGATGATATAGAGATGCGCCTGCGGCACGTCGCGATGGACGATCTCGAAAGCGTCGAGCAGCACGTCGATGCCTTTGCGAAACGTCAGCCCCGCGATCGTCGTAATGGCGGGGTGTTCCATCGCGGGTTCGGGCAAGGTGCTCGTTTTCGGCAGGCGTGGCGAGCCCAGCGGCGCGTTTTCGATAACCGTTATTTTGCCCTTACCGATTCCGCGTTTCTGCAACGTTTCGGCGCTGGCGGCGCTCACCGAAATGATACGATCGGCGAGCCCCATGAGAATCGCCGATCGCCGAAACTCGCTGTGAAGACTGGCGATGAGTTTGTAGCTCGAACCGAAGCGTAAGAACGTCGCGAGTAAGATGCCGGTAACGACGTGTGCGTGCACGACGTCGGGTCGCGTCGCGCGAACCAGCCGCAGAAAGCGGAGCGGGCTGCGAAGTTTTGCGAGGACGCTCTTAGGATGGGGAAACTCGACGAACTTCACGCCGGCGGACTCGAGCAGCGCGCGATATTCGCCCGTTTCCGCGGCCACGGTCACGCTGTAACCGGCTTTCGCTTGCAAATATGCGATGTCCACGGCGACGTTCACCGTCCCGTTGCCGCGATTTCGTACGTGCGGCAACAAGTGTAAGATGCGCGTCATAGCTGCCTCACGAGTGCAAGTGCTGCCCGAACCACACGAGCGTTCGCGTCCAAGCATCCGCGGCGGCGGAGGGGACGTACGACGGGCGGGTATCGTCGAAAAACGCGTGGCCGGCTTCGGCGTAAACTTTTATATCGTGCGCGCGTTTGCGTTTGGTGAGTTCGGCATCGAGCGCGCGCACGTCGTCCGCGACGATGCTCGTATCGCGCTCGCCCCAACTGCCGACGAGCGGCACGCCGAGCCGTTCGGCATACGCGAGTGCGATCGGCGTGATCGGTCCTTCATTGCCGGTCGTCCCATAGCGGACTTTGCCGTAGAAAACGGCGGCCGCGTCGAACTTCGGATCGTCGACCGCCTGGCGAAGCGAGATGGATCCGCCCATGCAAAAGCCGACGACGCCGACGCGCATGGCGGGGCGCGCCGCGCGCAAGTGCGCGGCCGCAGCGGCGAGATCGGCATCGACGGTCGCATCGACGAGCTTGGCCGCAACGTTTCGAAACGGTGCGAAGTCGGTCGCACCGTCGCCGTTCGGGGCGCCGAGGCCCGAGTAGAGATCGGGGGCGATCGCGACGTAGCCTTCCTTCGCGAAACGGCGCACGGTGTCGCGCAGCTGGCTATCCGTGCCCCAGATCGCCTGGACGACGACGACGCCCGGGGCCCGCGTGGCGTTGCGAGGCGACGCGGAGTAAGCGCCCAGCTGACGGTTCTCATAAGCGAGCACCGGCCGCTCGATCGAGATTGCCGGATCGTCTTCCGCGACGATCGGAGCATGAGGCCGCCCGAAATCCGTTCCCGCCGCGAGCGCCGCTGCAATCGATCCGCCCAAAGCCGCAGCCGATGTGGAGAGCACCGCGAACGCTCGGCGTGAGAAGTCGCGTGACGACGCACGCGTCGGGTCGATAAAGTCGTCCATGCTCGCGCACTTCGCACTTCCGGCACCCGTTCTTGTCTCCGAGGATCCCTCAGCCATGGAGCTCGCCGCAGCTGACGCGAACGCCCGCGTGAGCGAAGACCTCCACGATGTAGTTGCCCGAGAGCAGGCGAGACGTCGAGAGGGCGACGGTCGTGCGGGAGAACCCGCTCGCTACGAGCGAGAGCGGCGTCCGGGCTCCCGCCTGGGCGCCGCGGCAAAAGCGCGCCCGCCGGATCTGGGCGATCTCGGGCTGCCCGCGTGGAATCGAGGCGACCCGGACGACGACCGAGGTCCGCCCGGCATCTCGAGGGAGCAACGTCACGGTACCGGTCTGTCCCGAGTTGTGCTCGGCGGCTAGCCCCAGTTCGTGGCCCTCCCCCGTATCGTCCGGGTCGATCTGCGCCTGGGCTCTAACGGAGAGCGCAAGTACGAGCAGCGCCATGGAGGCGATCGACCCAAATGTGATCCGCGTCCGGTGCTTCGGGCGTGCGGTCGCTGAAGGAA
>CAXTIY010000140.1:0-8493 GCA_964244215.1 uncultured bacterium | reverse complement strand
CTCGTACGACAATTTATCGACTCGGCGCTTCCGATCGTACTCCTGTGCAACGACGCTTGCCCCGGACTCTGCGCGGACTGTGGCCACAAGCGAGACGGCCAATGCCGCTGCAAGCATCCGGAGTAGTAGAAGAACGATGGCAAATCCGAAGTGGAAGACCCCGCGCTCGAAGACGCGTAGCCGCCGGGCGGCGAATTGGAAGCTGAGTCCCGTAACCGTAGTCGAGTGCTCGCAGTGCCATCAGCCCAAGCGGCCGCATTTCGTGTGTGCTACCTGCGGCTTTTACGACGGCCGGCAAGTGATCCAGCCTAAGGACGAGCACGCCGGCCACAATCATAGTTAGAAACGACGGCGGCGGTGCCGCCCGGAAAAGCGATGACGGTGCCGCCGGTACGAACGGCTCGGCGAGCCTGTACGGCGCAAAGATTACGGGAGTCGGGCATCACGTTCCCGAGCGCGTGATGAGCAACGCGGATCTCGAGCGGATCCTCGACACCTCGGATGAGTGGATCGTCTCGCGAACGGGGATGCGCGAGCGACGGTACGCCCGGCCGGACGAATCTTCGAGCGATTTAAGCACCCTCGCAGCACGTCATGCGCTCGAACGGGCCGGGCTTCTCCCGAACGACATCGATTGCTACGTGGTGGCGACCGTGACGCCGGACTATCAGTTTCCCGCAACCGCCTGTATCGTCGCCGCGAACCTAGGCGCCGTCGGCAAACCCGCTTTCGATATCGAGATCGCGTGCAGCGGCTTCATCTACGCCCTACCGATGGCGGCGAGTTTCGTGCGTGCCGGCGTCTTTCGCCGGGTCATGGTGATCGGCGTCGAGACGCTCTCCCGCGTAACGAACATGGCCGATCGCGGTACCTCGATCCTCTTCGGTGACGGCGCGGGCGCGGTCGTCGTCGAGCGCACGACCTTTGAGGACGATTCGTATCTGACGTGCGAACTCGGTGCCGACGGCACGAATCCCGAATTGCTCTACATCGCGGCCGGCGGTTCGCGCAATCCCATGACGCCCGAACTCATCGCCCAGAGCAAAGACAAGATCGAGATGAGTGGCCGTGAGATCTTTCGGTACGCGGTTACGAAGATGGTCGAAACCTCGAAAATCGTGCTCGATCGCGCCGGACTCTCGATCGCCGACGTCGCGTGGCTCATTCCGCATCAGGCAAATGCCCGCATCATCGAGGCCGCGGCCAAGCGCCTCGGCCTGCCGCGCGAGAAGATCGTTATGAACATCGAACGCTACGGCAATACGTCGTCCGCTTCTATTCCGATCGCACTTTCGGAAACGATCGAACGCGGCTTGCTGCGACCGCGCGATCTCATCGTCTTTACCGGCTTCGGCGGAGGCCTCTCGTGGGGCTCGATCGCATGGCGGTGGAGTGCGTAATGCGAGTCGGCGTCGTCTTTCCGGGCCAAGGGTCGCAAGCGGTCGGCATGGGCGGGGCACTCGCCGAGCGCGAACCCGTCGCCGCGGATCTGTTCCGGCGCGCCGAACGCGTGCTCGGGTACGATCTCCTCGCCCTTATCCGCACCGGGCCGCAAGAGAAGCTGCGGGAAACGCAATTCAGCCAGCCGGCCATTTACGTCGTCAACTACGCGCTTGCGGCGGCGGCCGGTAACAAGCTCGAGACGGTTGCGAGCGCGGGACATTCGTTCGCGGAACTCTGCAGCTTGACGCTTGCGGACTCACTTTCGTTCGAAGATGCGCTCGGTCTCGTGGCCGAGCGGGGGCTCGCGATGCAAGCCGCCGCGGACGCGGCTCCGGGGGCTATGGCCGCGGTGCTCGGGCTCTCCCTCGAAGCCGTATCCGAAGCGGTTTCGCGGGCGCAGAGCGCCGGACGAGTCGCGCTCGCGAATTTCAATTCTCCCGCGCAAATCGTCATCAGCGGCGATCGCGCGGCCGTTGCGCTCGCATCGGAACTGGCATCGGCGGCCGGTGCGAAGCGCGTCGTGGCGCTCAACGTTTCGGGTGCTTGGCATAGCGAACTCATGGCGCCCGCGCGCGAACGCTTCGCCCCCTTCGTCGAGCACACGCAGCTTCGAGTACCGGCCTTTACCGTTATTTCCAACGTCGATGCCGAGCCGTACCGCGACGTCGCGACGATCCGCACGAATCTCGTCCGCTCCGTGACCGAAGAAGTCCGCTGGCACGCGACGAGCGAACGTTTGGTGGCCGAAGGCCTCGATCTCATCGTGGAATTCGGCGGGTCGGCCGTACTCGCTCCCCTGCTGAAACGGCTGCCGAACGCGCCGCGAACGGTCTTCGTCGGCGACGATGCTGCGCTCGGTACTTTGCTCGCGGGTACGGCCGCTCGGACGCCCGTATGACGGCGGGCATCGCGAACACCGTCGCCCTCGTCACCGGCGCAAGCCGCGGTATCGGTCGCGCAATTGCGATCGACCTGGCACGGCAAGGTGCCGATCTCGCCATCCTCGGCCGTAGCGAAGCGACCTTGGCCGAGACGGCGGACGCCGCACGCGCGGCGCGTCCGGAGACGCGCGTCTTGACGCTCGTCGCGGATGCCGCAGACCCAGCCGCCGTGGAATGCGCCATCGCCCTGACGGTCGCCGAATTCGGGCGGATCGATCACGCGATCGCGAACGCCGGTCAGGCGCTCGACGGTCTCATCGCTCGCACGAAGCCGGCCGATGTCGAAAGCATGCTCTCCGCCAATCTGAAGTCGGCGTTTTATCTGACTTCGGGCGTGGCGCGCACGATGATGAAGCAGCGTTCGGGGACGATCGTGCTGATTTCGAGCATCGTCGGGATCGCCGGCAGTGCGGGCCAGGCTGCCTACGCCGCTTCGAAGGCCGGGTTGCTCGGCCTTGCGAAGTCGGTAGCGAAGGAATTGGGTTCGCGGAACGTAAGAGTCAACGCCGTCGCGCCCGGCTTAATCGAAACTGCGATGACCCAGAGCATGCCCGAACAAGCGCGAGCCCATTATCAGGCAAATATTCCGCTCGCAAGAGCGGGTACCCCGGAAGACGTTAGCGGGGTCGTCACCTTTTTATGTTCCGATGCAGCCCGTTACGTGACCGGTCAAACGATCGTCGTCGACGGCGGTCTGTTGACGTAACGGCGCCCTCGCGCATATAGGAGATCCATGGCGGAAACGATTGGCACGACCTTCGATAAGGTCAAGAAGATTATCGTCGAGCAACTCGGCGTCGACGAAGCGGAGGTTACGTCCGAAGCGTCGATTACCGACGACCTCGGGGCAGATTCCCTCGATCAGGTCGAACTCGTGATGGCGTTCGAGACCGAATTCAACATCGATATTCCCGATGAAGAAGCCGAGAAGATCAAAACGGTCGGCGACGCCGTTACGAAAATCGAAGAAACGGCACCCAAAGCCTAATCCATGCTTGAAGCGCTCGGCGAACGCCTCGGGGCGATTTTCCAAAGGCTTGGGAATCGCGGCCGGCTCACGGAAGCCGACGTCAATGACGTCGCGCGTGAAGTTCGCATCGCGCTGCTCGAAGCCGACGTTAATCTCGCGGTAGCGAAGGAATTCGTCAGCGCCGTTAAAGAGAAAGCCGTGGGCGCGGACGTTTTGGCGTCGCTCACGCCCGCCCAATCCGTTATTAAGATCGTTCATGACGAACTCGTAACGCTGATGGGCGGAGCCGCAGCCCGCCTTCAATTCGCGGACGCCCCGCCGACCGTTATCATGCTCGTCGGTTTGCAAGGCTCCGGTAAGACCACGCACGCGGGCAAGCTCGCGCTACGCTTTAAAGAGCAGGGCCGCCGTACGTTGCTCGTCGCGGCGGACGTGTACCGGCCGGCCGCGATCGCGCAATTACAGACGCTCGGCAAGCAGATAGACTTACCGGTCTTTAGCGAAACTTCGAACGATCCGGTTGCGATCGCGCGACACGGCGTCGACGAAGCGAAGCGTCTCGGCATTGCGACCGTGATCGTCGATACGGCGGGCCGGCTGCAAATCGATAGCGGGCTCATGGACGAGCTCGAGAAGATCAAGTCCGCCGTTCGGCCGAGCGAAATATTATTCGTCGCGGACGCCATGACGGGCCAAGAAGCGACCAACGTCGCGAAAGTCTTTAACGAACGCCTCGGCATTACCGGAATCATCTTAACGAAGATGGATGGCGACGCACGCGGCGGTGCGGCGTTATCGATCTTTAAAATGACGGGCGCGCCGATTAAGTTCGTCGGCATCGGCGAAAAGCTCTCGGCGCTCGAAGCGTTCTATCCCGACCGGCTCGCATCGCGTATTCTCGGTATGGGCGACGTCATGACGCTCATCGAAAAAACGCAGAGCGTTTATTCGGTCGAACAAGCGAAAGAACTCGAAGCCAAACTCCGCAAAAATGAGTTCACGCTCGACGATTTCCTCGCGCAGCTACGCCAAGTGCGCAAAATGGGCTCCATGACCGATATCATGAAAATGATTCCCGGTATGTCGAAGCTCGTGCCGAAAGAATTCGAGATCGATGAGCGCGACGTGAGTCGCGTCGAAGCCATCATCTGCTCGATGACCAAGATCGAGCGCCGGCGCCCGGACATTCTCAACGCGTCGCGCCGCCGCCGCATCGCGAGCGGAAGCGGAACGCAGGTGGCCGATATCAATCGCCTCGTCAAACAGTTCGAAGCCTCGCGTTCGATGATGAAGCAGTTCGGCGGCAGCGGCGGAAAGCGCCCGCGCATGCCGGCGCTGCCTGGTTCGCGCGGCTAAAGGGTACAGACGTAATACCGGCGCCTAGAGCGCTAACTCGGCCGCATCTGCGCTCGGGACTCGAATAACTCGTATGAAAGCAGTATCAGGTAATGGTCAAGATCCGCTTGCGTCGCATGGGCGCGAAAAAACAACCCACGTATCGTTTCGTCGTTACGGACGCGCGCTCGCCCCGCGACGGCCGCTTCATCGAAATCCTCGGGCATTATAATCCGCGTACGGAACCCAAGACCGTCGTCATCGACGAGGCAAAAGTCAAAGAGTGGCTCGGCAAAGGCGCGCAGCCGTCCGACCCCGTTCGCCGCTTGCTTGCGGCCAAGGGTCTCGTCGAGCGCGGCTTCGTGCCGGAGACGAAGCGCCAGCCGAAGTCCAAGAGCGCTTAAGCCGTGAGCGCGTTCGACGACGAGTTCGGCCTGTTCGGCGATGAAGCGGGTGAAGAAGAAGAGCGCAAATCGACGCTCGGCGCCCGCACGATCGCCTCGGGCGAGACGATCATCGACGATATCGAACCCGAAGACGAACGCCCGATGCGGCGTCGCATGCGCGGCGGCCCCGAGAGTGCTCCGCCGATCGCTACGGGCGACGCCGGCAGCCGCTATCCGCGCCGCAAGACTCCGGTAAAACGCGATCCGCTGCCGGCCGAAATCGCCCATCCGCGAGCGGTCGAGTTGTTGACGTTTCTCGCGAAACGACTGGTGTCGAAGCCCGACGCCGTCTTCGTCGAATTGCATCCCGATGCGCGTGGAGCCGTGCTCGAACTCGAAGTCGATCCCGAGGATCTCGGCAAAGTGATCGGTCGTGGCGGTCGCGTCGCGCAAGCCTTGCGCACCATCGTTCGGGCGGGCGCTGAAGGCCGCGTGACGGTCGATATCGTCGATGCGGGTGACGACGAAGAGGACGATCTCGAAGAGACCGTCGATCCCGAACCGGGCAGGGCGACGGCGCTCGAGGATTCGCACGCAGCCGAATAGAGCGTTCGACCGGATCGCGATACCGATCGCGTTTGCCGGCATCGTCGATCTGCTTCTCAAGCGTGCCGTGATCGCGAACGTCGCGACGAACCAGCGGCGCGTGATTATTCCGCACCTGCTCACGCTGACGCACGTACGCAACGATCACGGCGCCATGGGATTGTTCGGCAGCCGGCCCGCGTTGCTCGTCGCACTCGCGCTCGCCGTCATCGCGGTGCTCGGAGCCTTGTTACGAACGGCGCTTCGAGAGTCGGCGCTCACGCAAATCGGCTTCGGCCTCGTCGTCGGGGGAGCGCTCGGCAACGTCGTGGATCGCGTCGCTCACGGTTACGTGATCGACTATATCGCGCTGCCGCGATTCTACGTTTTTAATTTCGCCGACGCGTGTATTTCGTGCGGTTTACTGCTCGTGGCCCTGCCGGCGTTACGTCGGGCACGGGCCTGATGCAGCTCGCCGTCGGCCGATTAACCGGCGTCTTCGGGATTCGTGGAGAGCTCAAGTGCAAGCCGACGGCGCTCGGCGTGGACGCATTCGTAAGCGGGCGAACGTTCGCGTACCGTTCGCCCGGTGGTGCCGGGGAGCTGCGTTGCACGAGCGCCCGCCGGCATCACGAACGTTTGCTGCTCGCCTTCGAAGGCGTCGGCGACCCAGACCGTGCGCGCGCGTTCGTCGGTGCCGAACTATTTGCCGAACGCGCCGAAGTCGAGCTCGGACCCGATGAATATCTCGACGCCGATCTTATCGGCTTACGCCTGATCGACGAAGAAGGGCGAGAGCTCGCCCGAGTGGTCGGAGTGGAACATTACCCGGCCCAGGATTGTCTCGTCGTCGGACCGCAGCGGGCGCTCGTACCCCTCGTGAAAGCGTTCGTGCGCCGTGTCGATCTCGCCGCCGGAACGATCGTTACGACGCTGCCCGAGGGGTTGCTGGAGTAGCCGGTCCGCGCGCGGCGCTAAGGCCTTTTGCGACGCCGGCCGTTGCCGCATCGATCGCGCTCTGCACCGAACCACGCTTTCCCGCGCTTCCCACGGCCTGCTGCTTGCCCGTCACGTTACCGCGACAATCGTAGGCGACGACGTCGAGTTGCACGCCGGGCGCTCCGCTCGAGCCCGTCACCGTCAGCGTCGGTGCGTAGAACCCGATCGCGGCGTTGGCCTTGCAGAGGTCGGCTGCGTGAGCGGTGACGTCGGCCGTACTCACGCCGAGTGCCGCCGACGTGACGCCGCTTTTCCCGAGCGCGCGGCCGAGCGACGCCGAAGCATAGGCCCGCGCCGTCGCGTCTGCCGTTCCCGCGGTCGCGACGACGAGCGATTTCGTTTGGGATGCGGGCGCGAGTGCGACGCTCGCGGCGGCCGGAGACGGCGATGGGCCGGCCGTTTGCGGCTGGGCGGACGTGGCGGCAGGCGCGCCTTTGCGATGGCGGCCGAAGGCCTTCGAAATGTTGACGCCGCCGGCATTCGCGATCGGCTCGGGCGACGCCGTCGGCGGCGGTGCGTTGAGGTATCCCAAGCCGCGGCCGGCGTGGCGCAAGATCGCTTCCCGCAAAGTCACGGCGGGCCCGACCGCATCCGCATACGTTTTCGCAAACGCCGTCGTGCTGTAAACGATGCTGCCGGAACGTGTGGAGACGACTTGTTCTACGACGGAAACTTCCGACCCGAGCGGCGTGACGTAGCCCGTGATGTAGTAATCGGCGCCCTGCGAATCGGCGGCGGTGAGGTATTGCGCCCGCGCGGTGCCCGCGATGAACGGTTTGACGGTTAAGCCGCCGAGTTGCACGAGCTTATTGGAGATCGCGGTGCCGATATTGGAGCCCGTCTCGGCCGAGCCGACGTCGCCCGTCGTCGTAAGCGGATAGACGACGACGACCGGCATCTCCGGGTCGACGCCCGTCGCACCGAGCAGCGGCAGGGCCGCGATGACGAGAACGAAGTACGTGCGCAGGTTCACGAGCTGCGGGTCGCCCACTGCGCGCTGACTTGCGCGCCGAACAGAAAGATCGTTGCCATGTAATAAAACCAAATGAGCAGCAGCGCGAACGCTGCGAGTGCGCCGTAGACGTGGCGATAGTTGACGTGCGTCGAATAAAACGTGAAGGCGACCTGTGCGACTTCCCAAGCCGTCGTAAAGACGAGGGCGCCGGGAACGCCGAAGCCGAGCTTCACGCGACGGTTCGGCAGGTAGACGTAGAGTACCATTGCGACAACGAAGATCAGCAGCACACTCGTTCCGTAGCCGGCGATTTGCGCCCAGAGCGCGGCGTTGCGCAACCCCCCGTCTTGGGCGATAACGGCGATGATGAGCGGCACGGTCGTCGCGACGATAAAGAGGATCGCGAGAATGGGAAGCATGACGAGCGCCACGAGAATGTCGCTCAAGAGCGGACGACCTTCGGGCACGTCGAGCGCCCGGTTCAGCGCGTACGCCAAACCTTGAAAGAGGTTCTTGCCCGACCACAAGAGCGCCCCGAACGCGAGCGCCCCCGAGATGCCTCGAAAACGCACGACTTGCTCCAAATTTTCCACGAGAATGCCCTGAACGCCGGGCGCCAAGGTCGCGATGAGGGCGAGCGCGCGCGTTTGACCGCTTGCGTCGCCGAAGACGAACGCGAGCACGGCGACCGTCAAAACGAGAATGGGAAAGACGGCGAAGATCGCGTTGAAGGCGAGGGCTTGCGCGAAGAAAGCGAACCCGTCGCGCGAGAAACGCAAGCCGGCTCGGCGAAATACGTCGATTAGGTGCCGCATCGTAGCGCGTACTCCATCGTGGTCGGAATCCTCGTCAACGGCGCACTCGTCACGGGTTCGATAC
>CAXTIY010000139.1:0-8518 GCA_964244215.1 uncultured bacterium | reverse complement strand
CATCACCAGCTGCAGCCCGAGCGGCATCAGCGCACGGACGTCGACGGGTTCGGTTTCGCTCGTCGGCTCGGTCACGACCGAGTTCTCGGGCGCGGATACGAAGGCGGTCTACATCTCGACGTTGCCAAACTCACCGCTCGTTAGAACCGCCGTCTTCAAGAACGACGCGTCGTCGCTTAGTGCGATCGACGCCGGCGGGAAGGCACTCGGATCGGCCGCCTACGATCCGCTCGGCGGTTTCTTAACGACGCAACCGCCGTTCGTCGTTTCGCCCGGAGGCGGTGCGCTCGACGTTCTGCAGACCAAATGTAAGACGCCCGAACCCGGCTGCGGCGAGCTCGTCGCCAATGCCTTTAGCAATGACTACTACGGATATCCGGTTTGCGGCTTCGGTGGCTGCTCGCTAGCCGCCGATGGAACGGTGCTCCTATACGACCTGTTCGGCGGTTCGCTCGAACTCGTGGCACCGAATGGAACGGCGCATGACCTAGCGATCGATGCGGACGTCGTTACCGTGCCGTTCATGAACGATGCGAAGCAGATCGCTTACGGAGCGGAGACGATTGAGTCTGGAGTCGCGGTCATTCGGACGCAGCTGTACTCGTCCGCGTCCGGAACAATCAAAGTTCTACCGCCGCTTCCTGGCGAAACCTGTCAGCAATACGTCCCCGTATCGATCAACAACGCAGGCCGGATACTCGGGTATGCCAGTTGCAGCAAGCCGGCGTACGCCAATTTTTATTTTACATACGACGCGGCGAGCGGCATCATCGCCCTGCCTTCCGCTTTACCGGGCGGCGATTATGCGGTTCAGCCCGTCGCAATTAACGACAACAATCAAATCCTGGTCAGTATCGAGCATACGAGCGACGGGCTAATCGACTGGGGCTATTTGCAGCCGGCAGCCGGCAGCGCGCTCCGCACGCACAGCGCATCCGCACTGGTTCATAAACCGACTGCGGGCGCTTGTACGAGAATACCAGTCGTTACGGCGCGCGCCGCGAGCCAGGCGCGCATTTCCGCGTCGCGACTGCCGGTGGAGAGGCGAGCGATCGCACTGCCGCGATACTCGCGGTCTGCGGCCGCATCGGCGTTCACGCTCGTAGACGACGGCGCGCCGCCGGCTTCAACCTACGCGCTGCAAGCTCCGGTCGCGTTTAACAACGACGGACAGATCGTCGGCAGCGTAGCGGACGTTCCATATCGTAACAACACCGCGTGTCTACTCTTCGACGGCACCCGTTTTAAAGATCTCGCGCCGGGTAGCCGCTTTTGCACTCCGTATAGCCTTAACGATGTGAACCCTCAAACGGGTAGCCTCGACATCGTCGGAACGTCGACCAGCGCTTATGACATCCCGTACCTCTATCTCAACATCGGAAAAGCGTTCGAATCGGCGTACGGCGTAAAATCCGGCGTACTCGTTACGCAGCGCTTTCCGGCGAACGATGATTCCGCGCTAGTCGGCGTTAACGGTTCCGGAGAAGCCATCGGTTTCGGTACGTATTCGCCGGCCGGAACACAAGGTGGGTCGCTGCAGTTCGAACTGCGGCCCGGAGCTTCGGCGCCGAGCTTGTTGCCGCAATGCCTGACGAAGACCGGCTGCGGAGGTTTCGGACTCCCGCATTGTGCATTCGGCGGCTGCTTCATCACGTCCGACGGAACGTTACTGATCGGGAACGTGCTCATATCGCCCGCAGGCTCGGAAACCGTCCTCAACAATATCGTAGGCAACTCACCGATCATCAATAATAACGGCCTAATCCTGTACGAGAGTGGCGGCTACAATTCATTTGCCAATGCGAATCTGTACGATCTCAAAACGAAAACGACGACGACGGTGCCGCACGTTCGAGCAAGTACCTGCGCCAACTACACTCCGATATCGTTTAACAACGCCGGCCACGTGCTCGGCTCGATGGGAGCTTATTGCACGGGAACCGACCCCTCGTATTTCATCTACGATCCGGTGAACGGCACTCGGGATCTCGCGACGCTGCTGCCGGCCGGTTCGGCGACGATTACGCCGCTCGGAATCAACGACGCCGATCAAATCTTGGTCGAGATCACGTTGCCGAACGGAACGAACCATTGGGGCATCCTTAAGCCGAACTCGCCTGCAACTAGCCGGCAGGTGCTGGGTCGGCGCTCGCTCTTAAAAAGAACGTAGCGGGCGCCGCCGCGCGGCATGCGTTCGGCGAGTGCCCCGTTCGCAGATGATCGACCTTCACCGTCAGCAGCTTTATATCGTCCCACGACCGTAATTCGTCGACGCGATCTTGCAAGAACGATGCGAGGGACGCGATGCGTGCGCGCAGCGCGAGCAGGTCCGCAGCGCGCACTTGTTCGTACCACCCTTTGGAATGACGAGAGCGCACTGAAGTTAGTTTGCAGCGTGATGCGCGCGACCAAGACCAAGTCGGAGAAACCGACGATCCCAAGAAGCATCGCGACCGGCAGGAGCGACCGGAACGGCATCAACATGAACGCCGCCGTGAATAGCGCGCCACCATAGTGGAAGACCGTGGGCGAGTTGAACCTCGAAACGCCTTCTTCGGACGCCCCGCGCCGCTCATCGGTAACGAGCGTGATTACGACGAACATCAAGCCGGTAAGCGCCGCAGCCGACGAACCGATCATGGTGTAGAAACCGCTCCACGCGCCGAGCAACTCGCCAACTTCCCGAACGTTACTGGTCCATCAGCGCGGCGTCGGAGGGCCGCAGGCCGTGCGTTGCCGTCGTTCGCGCACCACCGGCGGGCGTGATACAGCTCACGTTCGAGGTCGCGCGCCGGCCGTTAGCAGATCCGCGCCACCGTGAAATGACTATCAGGGTTAAAAAATAAAGTCGTTCGTGTCCGAAAACTTCCGAGAATCGTTACCGATAACTAGTAAGCGTGATTCTCAAACGGTGGCCCTTCCTTTTGCCCGTCGGCGCACTGGCAGCCGTGTTTGCCGCATCGATCTCCTTCGGGACGTTCGTTCAAGCGGGCGATAACTCACGCAGCCAGAGCTTGATTCAACTCGAGTTGCAAGGAAGCAGGTGCCTCGCCCGCACTCAGTCGGTCTTACTCGATATTCAATCGTTCGATGCAAAAGGTAACTCATCTTACGCACGGCTGGACCGCGATTCGACTCACTTCGAGACAGCAGGTTGCGGAGCGCTCTCAAATGCGTGGGCTCCGATCGCTTCGCGATTACATGCGGTCTCCGATTGGGGGCAACGGCAGCATCTAGCGAGCGCAATGAGTGGGGTATTCAATTCGATCGGTGACAATTCGAACATAACGTACGATTCGAATCCAACTATCCTCAATCTGGGCGATGCGATCGCCTACGCGTTACCTGAGGCGGAGACCATGCTCTTTCGTGCCGTCACGGCACGTACGAGCGTCGAAGCGGCAAAACTGGAAGCGACGTCGACCGCGCAACTTTCGACGGCGAAGTATGATATAGACGCCGCTATTGTCCAAGACCCGTCACATACGATCCTCATCCACGAGCAGCTAGGGCGAATGCTCTCCAGCGCAAACAAATATTCACTGCTGCTCGACGCGTGGGAAACCGACCCGGCAGCTCATCGCGCAAGCCGAGCGGCTTTGCGCGCAGCCATGCGGGCGGTTCTCGGCGATATCGATGTTCTCTATACATCGGTTCAGGAAGCTCTCGAGCGTAAGCTGCTCGTCGAGCGGTCGGCGCTCGAGGAGCGTCTTCATATCCTATGGCTCGTCTATGCCACCGCGCTATTAACGGCGGCGTTCATTGCTTGGCTTATCGCGTCTTCGATCGTAAGACGCGAAAAACGCGCGCATCTCAACGTACAGCGGGAAGCATCGAGGCTTCGCGCCGAGGTTGCGCGAGACCGAGCCGAACTTGCGCTCGGCATTCGGGAAGCGCGTTTCCAAGCGATCTTTGCAGGGTCACCGCTAGCCATAGCGGTCACCGATCTACACGGCGTTATCGTAGAATGCAACGACGCCTATTTTCGCTTTATCGGTAGTGCGATGATTGAGCAGAATCAGACGAAGCTTCTTCAACCGCTCCGTGTGGAACCGGATGGTGCGTTAGCGGAGCTCTATTCTCGGTTCGACCAAAGCGCAGAAGATACGCGGCAAGTCG
The DNA here is from genome assembly GCA_964244215.1 of uncultured bacterium. GTDB lineage: Bacteria > Vulcanimicrobiota > Vulcanimicrobiia > Vulcanimicrobiales > Vulcanimicrobiaceae > CAXTIY01. The sequence continues at coordinate 4,399 of CAXTIY010000139.1, read as the reverse complement.
ATCTGCTGCTCACCGACGCGAGTGGCAAGCATAGATGGTGTCACGCAAAAGCTTCACTCATCCGAGGCACGATGGTCGGAGCGGCGGCGCATTGTGCCGTCATGTTACAGGACACGACGGATGATAAGGAGCGAGAACGCCATCTAAAGTATCAGGCAGCGCACGATGCACTGACGGGGCTTCCGAATCGAGCGTTTGCCATGAATTCTTTGCGAACACATCTCGAGCACAGTTCCGCGACGGTACCTCGCTTCGCCGTTCTCTTCATCGACGTCGATGATTTTAAGGCGATCAACGATACGCTCGGGCACCGGGCAGGCGACGATTGTCTCAAAACGATCGCCGTTCGGCTTACGTCGGTCGTACGTGAAGTCGATGTGGTCACACGCTATGGCGGTGATGAATTCGTCGTGATTCTACTCGACCCGTCGAGCATCGCAAATGCTCGCGACGTGTCGCGTCGTATTGCAAACGCATTCGTAAGCCCGCTCGTACTTGGTGACGCGGTCGTCATGATATCGCTTAGCGTCGGTGTCATGTTAGACAGCAACGGCTGCAATTCCGCGGAGCAAGCCTTGCTCGAGGCGGACGCGGCGATGTACGACGAGAAACGCCGAAGTCCCAAACGCCTTGCGACGATAAACGGGTCGCGCTAAGGCCACGCCGTTCGTATTGAGGCTAGCATGACCGGCCAAAGCGTTGAAATCGGCTTTGCGCTATTCGTACTATGTACGTTGCTCGCGGCGCTCGCGATCGTCGCGCTGGTGCTCCGGTATCAGCGGCGGAAGATCCCGGTACGGTCGCTCGGGCCGTCCACGCTCGAGAGCGTTAAGCCGGGCGCGAAGCGCCAGGTCGCGGCCGTACCGGTCAGATTCGGGACGCAGGGCAAAGTCGAGGTGTTGGTGATCTCAACGCGCGGAAGCGGACGCTGGACCGTTCCGAAAGGCTGGCCGATGCCCGGACGTTCGGACGCCGAAGCGGCCGCTCTGGAGGCGTACGAAGAAGCGGGCGTGCGCGGTACCATTGCGACGGAGCCGATAGGGGCGTTCGAGTATGTGAAACGCCGCAACGAACTCGAGACGTTGTTCGTCACCGTCTACCGGCTCGACGTCACCCATGAAGTACGCCGGTGGCGCGAACGCGGACAGAGACGGCAACGCTGGCTTTCCGCGCCGGCCGCTGCAGATTGCGTAGCGTGGGTCGGCCTGGCCGCCATTATTCGCTCGCTTGAAGCGACTCCAGCCGACGCTACGATCGTCTAACCGGCGCGTGCGCTCGAAAAGGGGCGGCCGTCCGGATAATCACGAATTGCAAATGACTCTCTACCATTCATGGTCGGACACGCAGCCAATATCGAGCAGATCGAGTAGGTCGATCGACCGATGCGCATGGTAATCGCTTCTGATACGCACATGCAGCACGGCGCACTCAGCGTGCGTGCGGGTGACGTCTTCATTCATTGTGGAGATTTTTCGAAACGCGGCACGACCGAGGAAGTTCGGCGCTTCGGTGCGTGGTTACATGCGCTTCCACACGCGCGCGAAGTCGTCGCTGACGATCTTCCGATTCACTCGGAACGGCTCCAACATCTCGGGGTCCTCTGTCACAAAGTCGGGCGGCCAGGCGTACATTGAGCGTCCGCGGTCGCGTCGGACGCGCTCCCCCGTTCAACGGCCGAACCACACAATTCGAGGCTACAGCGCCGATGCACTTACCGAATTTTCTCGATGCGGCGTCAGATGCGTCGGCTTTCGAGGTCTCCTCCATCTCCTACTCGGTCGTGCAAGACGTGTACGATGTGCTCGGGGCTGCAGAGCCTGCTTCGCCCGAGCTCCCGCCGCTTGCCGCCCGCGCGGTCGTAAGCCTAAATCTGGCTCTGCGCGAAGCCGCCGGCTCTCCGGCCGACGAACGTTGGCGCGTGGCATACGACGCTCTGGCAGCCTTCCTCGATTGCTACGCGCGCCAATCGCGCCTTACGAGCGATTCGGATTCCTTCGATCGGCTCTCCAATTTTCTCGTCGAGAATGCCGATCTCGTATCGGTGTCGGCAGAGAAGCCGCCAGCTTTTCCTCGAACGCTCGCGCATGCGCGCCGTTGGTGAACCGAGCTCGGACGACCGAAGGGACGAGAACGTAGTCGAGCCCGGAACAGCCCGAGCTTCATGTCGTCGAAGCAAACGACGATGAGCATCGGAGCCGCCCCTGCCGCACGTCGCGACGTCGTCGAATACGGAAGCCGCCGTATCTTCGTCAGCATCGCGGTCATTCTCGCGGCGATACTCGAAATCGTAGACACGACGATCGTCAACGTGGCTTTGCCCTACGTACAAGGCAACGTCGGCGCTTCGCAAGATGAAGGCACGTTCATCATCACGGGCTACATCATCGCGAACGTCATCGTCATTCCACTTTCGCCATGGTTGCAGCGCAGGTTCGGTCGCCGGCAATACTTCGGTGCGTCCATCATCATCTTTACGGGCGCGTCGCTGATGTGCGGTCTTTCGCGTTCGCTTTGGCCGCTCGTCTTCTGGCGTTTCGTGCAAGGCGCGGGCGGCGGCGGATTGTTATCGCAAGCACAAGCGATTCTGCGCGAGACGTTTCCTAAAGAACAGCAAGGCGCGGCGCAAGGACTCTTCGCCGTCGGAGCGCTCGTGGGTCCCTCGATCGGGCCGCTACTCGGCGGCATCTTGGTCGACAATCTTTCGTGGCCGTGGATCTTCTTCGTTAATCTCCCGATCGGAGCCGTCGCCGCGACCTTTACGTTGCTCTACCTAAAAAACCCGGAGGATCCGCAAGCGTTGCCGCTCGATACCGTCGGCATCTCGCTACTTGCCGTGGGCCTCGCTTCGCTGCAGTACGTTCTCGATCAAGGGCAAGAAAAGGATTGGTTCGGCGACGAGCTGATCGTACGTTTAAGCATCGTCACCGCCGTGTGTCTGATCAGCTTCGTGATTTGGGAGCTCATCGGAACGAAGCGGCCGGCGGTCGATCTTCGGGTCCTGCGATACCGCAGCGTCTCGGCAGGTAGCGCGCTCGGATTCGTGCTCGGAATTACGCTGCTCGGGACGCTGATCACTTTGCCGCAATTCGTGCAAGGCTCGCTCGGCTTCACCGCGACGCTCTCGGGCCAACTGCTCGTGATGCGCGCGTTGCCCGTGCTGCTCTTCACCCCGCTCGGCGCATTTCTCGCAACGAAAGTCGGCGTAGATCCGCGTCTGCAAATCGGGGCGGGCTTCGTTTGCATCGGCGTATCGAACCTGCTCCTCGCGCGTGTCACGACCTCAAATAGCGACTTCTTTACCTTCGCTTTTTCGCTCATCCTCAGCGGCATCGGGCTCTCGCAAGTTTTCGTACCGCTCACGCTCGTCGTTTTTGGAAGCGTCTCGCCGCAAGACATACCGAAGGCCTCCGCCTTCTTCAATCTCTCGCGGCAACTCGGCGGTAGTCTTGCGACCGCCGTTTTGATAGCCGTGCTCGATCGCTCGGAGATCGCGCACCAGACGCGGCTCGCAGCCGATGCAAACCTATCGCGCCCGCCCGTGCGCGACTTCGTGATACGTGACGGCGCGATTTCACCGTCCGCAACGAGACGCGTCGCCGGGCTGATCTCGCAACAGTCGACGGTGCTAGCGTACGCGGACGTGTCGCGACTCGTCGGCATCGTCACGCTCGCATTGTCGCCCTTATGTTTGCTTCTCGCAAAACCGCGCGAGACGGCGCACGCCGCAACCGACTAATCCGGCTGGGGCTCGGTGTTGCGCATGCGCCTCTGGCGTTTGCTGAACCAAAACGTCCAGAGCGCGAGCGCTCCGAACGATCCATAGCCGACGATCGGAGCGACGATGAGATACTCTCTAATTGAAAGCTCGAAAACGAGCACGCACGCGATGGCGGTTTGCAAGAGCAGGCCGGTCCCCCAAACGAGCGTCATCAACGACATCGAGCGTCGGAACCGGGCGTTGCCGCGGAGCTGCTCGAACGCCGCTGCGTCCGAAGGCGATTGGCGCGCCATACCCGCGCGGGCCAACTGGTAGATGAGCGGTTTTCTAATTATGAGCGAGCCGAGGAACACGAGGCCGATTAGGCCGGTAACGAGATTCTCACGTAATTGCAAAAAGCGTACCGAGCCGCCTCCGAGGAAGGCGAGAAACGACAGAACGATACCGGCGAGGACCAGCAGCGATACTGCGTCCACACGCCGGTTCCGTGCGAACTCGAAGATGCTCCAAGCGATCGGCGGTGCAGACGAAGCGAGCAGCGCTTTGACGTCGCCGAGCGATCGATCGAAATAGCTATAGATCATGTACGGCAACGCGATGTTGATGAGGATTTCGATAGCCACCTTACCGGCGACTCCGCCTTTGAACGCGCGCACGCTAACCGTCGCGCCCCGCGATGGC
>CAXTIY010000138.1:0-8538 GCA_964244215.1 uncultured bacterium | reverse complement strand
CTAAGAACGCGCCCGGGCTCGCAACGGCACCGTCGCGCCACCCGAGCGGAATCGGCCACGCGACCGGCGCCTCGATCGTCGCATCGCGCAGCAAATCGCGCGCGGGCGAACGCGCGCTCGTAAAGCGCGCGAACGCGCCTCGCACGCCCTGCTCGCCGGGCTCCCCCGTAATGTATCCGAGGCCGACGTTTGCGGCGCCCGCCGCGAGCGGAAATATCCATGCATAACCGTCGCCGCGCGGATTGATGAAGAAGTGCATGCGCCGTTCCAAATCGGCGACACCGCTCGCATAAGCGCGCACCGTCACGGCGGCATACCCGCGCGGCGGACCCTGCACGCCGAGAGCTCGCGCGACGGGGGAGCCCCAGCCGTCCGCACCGATCGTGACGCGCGCCACGACGTCTCCCGCGTTCGTTCGTAAGCCCGCTACGCGTCCGCTCGCGTCTCGCAATACGGCGCGGGCGCAGGCGACCGTAAACTCGGCACCCGCCTCGCGCGCGCAATCGAGCAGCCGCATGTCGAGCACGCGACGCGGCAGCATGCGAGCGTCGCCGCGCCGCACCGGCCGGCGGCTAGCCGTACCGGTCGCGCCCGCACGCGTGCCGCGCGGCCCGTGCAACACCGCTCCGGAAAGCGCGACGGAACCGGCGAGTACGCGCGCATCGATACCGATCCGGGTAAGCATCGCGACGGCGTCGGAGCCGAGTAAATCGCCGCATACCTTGTCCCGCGGAAACGGCTTGCGATCGACGAGCAACACCCGGCGCCCGGCACGCGCGAGTACGATCGCGGCGGCCGTTCCCGCGGGGCCCGCACCCGCGATCGCTACGTCGTAATCGAAAGAGCGCATTCGAGCAGGTTTTACCCGGTCGGAGCCTCGCGCCTTGGGCACAAGGAATCTATGGCTATCCCCGAGACCGCCCTGCCCGAGACCGCCCCCGCCCCTCACCTCTATCCCGAAGCCGATGCGGCCCCACGTAGCGCCGCGCTCGAAGGCATCGTTCCGGAATTCGCGCCGAAGCTATGGATCCCGAAGCGCGTGCTCGTCACGCGCGCGGCCCGCGCGTGGCCGCTCGCACGCACGATCGCCGAACGCGCCGCGGCGCTGGGTTCGGAGGTCATCGAACTCACGGCCGACCGGCTCGCCGATCTGCGCGGTGAAAACGAGCGGGACACTTACATGCGCTCGAAGACGACGCTCGCCGTGGTCGTTTCGCCTCCGTCGGCACGCAGGCTTCAGCCGATTCCGCCGAGCGCCGATTGGCAATTCCATCTCGCGCGCGGTTGCCCGGCGCATTGCCAATACTGCTATCTCGCGGGCTCGTTGCCGGGACCGCCCGTCACGCGCGTGTTCGCGAACTTGCCGGAAATTCTTGACGGCCTCCCGGCCTATCTCGGTACGGGCACCGTCACGTCGAAATCGGTCGCACGCGCGGGCGAGGGCACGACCTTCGAAGCGTCGTGTTACACGGATCCGCTCGCGCTCGAGCACCTCACCGGTTCCCTCGCGGAGACGATCGCTTTTTTCGGTCGCTGGGACGCGCCCGTACAACTACGCTGGACGACTAAATTCGACGCAGTCGAGCCGTTCTTAACCCTCGACCACCGCGGGCATACGCGCGTTCGCTTCTCCGTGAATGCGCGTACGATTACGAAACGCTTCGAAGGCGGTACGGCGTCGCTCGACGATCGCATTCGCGCGTTACGCCGGCTCGCGCTTGCGGGTTATCCCGTCGGACTCACGATCGCGCCCATCATGCCGTTGCCCGATTGGCAAAACGAATACGACGCGCTCTTCGCTGCGGTCGAAGAAGCCACGCGCGGAATCGCCGAACTCGATTTGAGCGTAGAACTCATCACGCACCGTTTTACGCCCGGTTCCAAAGACGTTCTCTTAGGCTGGTATCCCGCAACCAAGCTCGAGATGGACGAAGCGGCACGTTCGCAGAAGCGCACGAAATTCGGTTCGACGAAATACGTGTATCGCAAAGAGATCATGGGCGAATTAAAACGGTTCTTCGAAGGGCGTCTGGCGGTTCGCTTACCGGCCGCGCGTATTCTTTACTGGACTTAACGGCCGAACGCTTCGCCATGCGTATCGACGACGCGGCCGTCGGCATACACGACGCGCGTCGCGCCGACGCGTTTACTCGTCGACGTTAATTCGCCCGCGTACGGCGCGGTGAAAACGCCCGACGTCGGTGCGACATCGGCATAGTCGCGGCCGACCGATACGACGACGTAGCGCATGGACACCCGGCAATCGTGAGTCGGATCGTACGCGACGACTTCGGCATCGGTACCCGAGGGCAAAAAGAACTCGACCCACGCGTGCGTCCCGCCCTCGCCGACCAAATGGCCCGAGACGTAGCGCGCCGCTAGGCCGCAGCGACGTGCCAGTGCCAGAGCTACGTGCGCGAAGTCTTGGCACACTCCGGCACGGCGCGCGAAGGCTTCCGCCGCGGTCGTTTCGACGTCGGTCGCGCCCGCGACGTAACGCATCTCGGCGAAGACGAACTTGACGATGGCGCCCGCGAGTTCGTGCGGATTCGTGTATTGCGTTTTTAAAAAGCGCGCGGCATCGCGCAGCGCTTCGTCGGCCGCGGTAAGGGCCGTCGGCGAACGCCACTCGGGCCCGGCGAACGCCTCCGCTTCGATATGGCCGCGATCGCGCCGGCGCACGACGAGCGACCAGTGGGCGAACTCGATCGAACGCTCGACCCGCCGCGCGAAGAAGGTTACGACGGAATTACCGAATGCATCGCGGTCGGTATGTTCCGATGCGACCGGTTCGACGTCGAGCCGATGCGCGATGCGTTCTTGATCGCCATGGTTTTCGCGCGGTACGACGACGAGCCGGTGGTGCAGATCGGCGATCGGCCCGGGGTAGTCGTAATGGAAGCGCTGGTGCAGAAGATAGGTGACTTCGACCGCGTCTTCCCACGATACGCTGTCGTCGTCGAGATGGGTCATCGCGCCGAAATCATCCGGTGAGAGTGTGAGCATCGTCGTCCGTCGGATCGGCGCGAACCGTCATCTCATTGAGTTTAGCGGCCCCGAACGTCGTCACCATAGCCACGTCGAGCGCGTCGCGGCCGCGGGCGATGGTAATGCGGCCGCGCCGGCGTTGATTGTTACGCGGATCGAATATCCACCAGCGGCCCCCGAGATAGGCCTCGAACCACGCGCAGAAATCCATCGCGGATTGCGGTAACGGCACGTCGATGTCCGGCAGATAGCCGAACGCGTAGCGCGCCGGCACGTTCATCGCGCGGCAAAACGTCACCGCGAGATGCGCGAAATCGCGGCAGACGCCGCGCCGGTTCGCAAGCACGTCGGCCGCCGTCGTCTCGGGCGAGCTCGTTCCGTAGCCGAACGTAATGTTCTCGTGCACCCAATCGACGATCGCTTGGACGCGGCTCCAACCGGGTTCCATGTGCCCGAAGAGTTCGAGAGCTTTGGGATAGAGCACGTCGGATAAGCAGTAGCGGCTCGGGAGCGTATACATCAGCGCATCGTCGGGAATCTCCGAGGCCGGATGTTCGCACGCGGAAAGGTCGCTTGGATCGACGCTGCCTTGCACTTCGACGATCGCATCGTAATCGAGCGTGAAGTTGCCTGCGGGCAGCGTCGTGCGTCGACAGATGTTGCCGTAGACATCCGTATAGTCGCGATACGCGACGTCGGGCGTGGTACTCCAGCGTTCGCCGAGCGTCGCTTGCGCCGGATCGCCTTCCGGCCGAATAACGAACACGGAAGCGACGGGCTGAGTCGTCGTAAAGTCGAAACGCGCCCCGGCTCGGATGCGCAAGAAGTCGGTCTCTTTATCTACGATCACGGTGCCGCTTTCTGCGTCCCGGCGAAGCGCACGGCCTTTCGCCGTTTGGCCAGCCGGAGCAATAACTGGCCTCTTACGCCTCGCGCGCCGGCAGCCGGCCTTCCGCGATGGCGCTCGTTAGCCGCTCGAAATCTCCTCGTACGACGTCCGCGTAGGCGAGGGCAAACTCGGCGATCGCTTCGTCGAAGACGCTTCCGCGGCCGAGATACCCGGAGATCTGCGCGGACGATCCGCCGCGGGCGTGGGCGCCCGCGAGCGTCAGTCCGCAATACTCGGCGAATTCCCGCAGCCGCTCGGCGTCCATCTCCTCGAGATCCGGTACGCCTTTCATATCGCGCAATTGCCGCACGTAATAATCGCGGCCGCCCGCCGTTGCCCAGCCGAGAAATAAATCGCTCGCGGCCTGCATGATGCGCTGCCCCGCCACGACTCGTTGCCCGTGATTGTCGAACGGACTCGGTTCGAGGTACGATTCCAGCACCGAAGGCCCCGCCTCTTTGACTTGCAGTACGAGCGGGTCGTTTTCGTCGGCTAGGAAGAGGACGGCGGCGCAACGCGTTCCGACGCTTCCCACGCCGACGACCTTGATTACCCAGTCGGCTAGCCGATAGCGGTCGAAGAGCATCCGCACGTCGTCGCCGATGCACTCGCGGTAACTCGCGAAGAGCGCTTCGATGTCGAAGATGCGGTCGCTTTGCGGCGTGTGGAAGACGAGCGGCGATTCTTCGACGAAGCGTCGCTCGCCGTCGACGATCTCCGTCATGTCTTCGTAGGCTTTCTGCACGGTGCGACGATCGGAGCCGTCGACGTACGTGCGCCGGCTCTTGCGCAGCAGCATCTCGTTCGCGTCGACGCGCGAGTACCACGTGTCGAGCGTCGAGAGTTCCGCGAGGTCCGCCATCTTCTCGCGATAGGTTTCGACGGCAGCGAGAACGGCACGTTCGCCCGAGCGTACCGATAAGTCGAGCTCGCATGCTGCGAGCACCAGGCTCGCCGCTAATCGCTTCACATCCCATTCCCACGGCCCACGCAACGTCTCGTCGAAGTCGCGCACGTCGAAGAGCAAGTTGCGCTCGGGCGTCGCGAACGCCCCAAAATTCGCGCAGTGCGCGTCTCCGCCGATTTGCGTGAGTATGCCGCTCGTCGGCGTGCCGGCGAGGTCCATGGCCATGATGTTGGCCGTGCCGCGGAAAAAGGCGAACGCGGAGGTCGCCATGCGGTGATAGCGGATCGGCACGATATCCGGCAGCCGGTCGACGCACGAATGCTCGATGCGGTCGATCACGTCGAAGTCTTTCGGCCGGGCCGTTACGAGACTATGGCTCGAGCGCCGCGTTCGCTCGCGCGCGGCTTTGCCGGCTTGCAACCGCGTCGTGCGGCTTACTTTTTCTAGAACGTCAGTCACGCGTCGAATCCACCGAATAAAAGAGTTGCCGGCTCAGTTCTCGGTCTCAGAGATCGACGCAAGACTGTTACGAGCGGTATTCCCGTAATTCGTGCGCTCAGCGCCGGCCGGCCCTCACAGCCCGCCTGCCGACCTTCGGTTCTCGCAAAACGCGGCCGAAAGCTACTGTGAGCCGCGACTCGAGTATAGGATGCAGAATGGCACTTCGGAACCCAGCCCCGTTTCCCAATCTGGCGGCGGCCGCGCGCCTCGTCACGGGCAACGTTCACCCTAGCGAGTCGCCGATGAAGCGATGTATGTTACGAAACGCACGCGCAAACTCGAGCGGCTTGCTAGCGCCTTCTAAAGTTTCAATGCGCGAGCCGTGCGAGTAGCCGTCGTCTCCGATACGCACGTCCCGCGCTTCGCGCGCAGGATGCCGATCTTCTTGGAACATTTGCGTGCCGAGCGTCCCGACGTAATTCTGCATTGCGGCGACTTCACGGAAATCGCCGCCGTCGCGTCGCTCGAGGCGCTCGCTCCGTTCGATGGCGTTGCGGGCAATAACGACGGAGAAGACATCGTGCGGCGCTTCGGCCGCGTAAAAATCTTCGAAGCAGGTTCGCATCGTCTCGGGCTCGTGCATGGAGACGGCTCGCGCGGCACGACCCTCGAACGAGCGCGCGGAGCATTTCGCGAGCCGCTCGATGCTATCCTTTTCGGCCATAGCCACGTGCCGCATTGCGAGCGGCGCGACGGGATGTGGCTCGTGAACCCGGGTTCGCCGACGGACAAACGCCGCCAACCGCGCTATAGCTACGCGATCGTCGAAATAGAACAAGCGCGGTTCGAACCGCGCCTCGTCTTTTTTGATTGAGAGGCGTTCGGCCTTATGCCGTCGTGCTGCGGCGCCGTGCCGGATGCTGCGTATTGCGCGTATGCTGCGGATGCGGTTGGTTCTGCGAACGGCGCGGACCACGAGCGATTGGCTCGTGCGGTTGGGCGGTCGCGGCCGACGGCGGCGGTAATTCCGGCAATTTCGCCCGATCGAGACGGCGTCCGAGCGTCTTCTCGATCTGCGAGAAGTACTTCTCTTCGTCCGGCGCGACGAACGTTATGGCGTCGCCCTTGGCTTGCGCGCGGGCGGTACGGCCGACGCGATGGACATAATCTTCGGGCACCATCGGCACGTCGTAGTTAATGACGTGGCCGAGCGCGACCACGTCGATGCCGCGAGCGGCGATGTCGGTTGCGACGAGTATGCGATATTTGCCGCGTTTAAAATCTTCGAGCGCGCGCGTGCGTTGGGCCTGCGAGCGATCGCCGTGAATGCGTTCGGAGGGAACGTTATGCTTCGCGAGGGCCGCCGCGAGGCGATTCGCGCGCGCCTTCGTGCGTGTGAACGCGATGGCGCTGAAGATGTTATTGTCCTTAAGCAATTCCAATAAGAGATCGACTTTGCGCGGTTGATCGATCGTATAGACGGTTTGCGTGATGCCGCTTGCGGGTGCGCCTTTGGGGGCGAGGTCGACCCGCACGGGATCGTGCAGCATGTCCTTCGCGAGTAAGGCGATCGCGGGCGGAATCGTGGCCGAGAAAAAGAGCGTTTGGCGTTGCGCCGGAATGCGTTTGAGCACGCGCCGTACGTCCGGTAGGAAACCCATGTCGAGCATGCGATCCGCTTCGTCGATCACGAGCAGCGAAATGCCGTCGAGCGTCGCCGTGCCTTGCGTAAGGTGGTCGAGCAAGCGTCCTGGCGTCGCGACGATGATATCGGTGCCGCGCCGAAAGGCGGAAACTTGGCCCGCAAAACCGACGCCGCCGTAAATTGCTGCGACGCGCACTTTGGTGTGTTTGGCGAGCCCGGTCAGATGCTCGGAGATTTGCGCTGCGAGTTCGCGCGTCGGCGCCAAAATGAGCGCGCGCGTCTTACCTTTGGGCAAGTCGGCGAGCGCCGAGATGAGCGGTAAACCGAAGGCGGCGGATTTCCCGCTACCGGTCGCTGCGCTTGCGAGCACGTCTCGTCCGGCGAGAGCGGCGGGGATCGCGGCGACTTGTACGGGGGTCGGCTCGGTGAAGCCGAGTTCGGTAACGGCACGGAGCAACTCGGGCCGAAGCTCGAGTGAGGTAAAGGTCGTGATAATGATTCCGATTCTTTCGAGTGGGCGCAATTCGATCGGACACTCGAAAGATCGCGCTAGAGTTATGATTATCGTCACACGGAAGTGCGGCTGCGTCAAATACATCGGTCGCTGTTCGTGCGGCGCGCATCTAACGTTTTTTCGGCTGCGGGAACCGCGCAACAAATCTACGCGCATCGGACGCTTCTAGGACGCAGTGCCGCTACGCTCGTTTCTACCATGCAACACGATTCACGCGGTCTCGTCCTCGCCTTCGCCGGCAGCCTAACGGGAGCGTTCGCTCTGTGCCTCGCGCTCGTGGCGAGCGAGCCGCTTCAAGCGACCGTTCTCATCGCGATGACGACGTTTTGCCTCGCCGAATTCATGGAAAGCGCGCGCGGCGCGCCGGAAACGGAACCGTAAGCCGTCACAATTCGGCTGCAGCGCGGGACGCCCGCGCGACGCTCTCGAACCTAAAGCGCGTTGCAATTTAGACTTCTCGGCCGGGGCGCCGTGCGCGCGGTAATCGCATCCCTTGCAGGTGCGGTATCTTTGGCGTGTGCCGTGCGATCCGCGGACGGTGCACCGAGTTATTGGCTCGCCCGAGCCGTTCCCGTGCGTATCATGGCTCTGGGCGACTCGATCACGGCCGGCGTCGGCGAACGCGGGGCCGATACGGGCTCGGGCGGTTACCGGGCCGAACTCGTGCGCCTCCTCGACGCTCGCGGCTATCGCGTCACGATGGTCGGCGGCCGCTCGGATTATTCGGCGCGGATCGCGAGCCGGCGGCACGAAGGCTGGCCGGGCTACGTGATTCGCTCGTTCCCCTCCGATCCCGCGCCGCAACTCTACGGCCGTACGACCCGGGAGGCGATCGAGAGCGGGCACCCCGACGTCGTATTGCTTATGGCCGGCACGAACGACCTGTTGCGTAAAGCGCGGCACAGCGCCGGCTACACCGTGCCGAACATCGTCGAGAGCATGAATGCGGAACTCGCGCAAATCTTCTATCTGGATCCACGCGTCGACGTGGCTGTGGCAGGCGTTATCGATAGTCCGCGCGTGCTCGCCTGCGACGTCGCGAGTTTCGACGGCTCCGGCACCTGCGGTCCGACCGACGGTCCGAATCTCCAATCGCTGGTCGCGGCTTATGCCGCGCGCGGCATGCGTGCATTGCTGGTGGCCGGCTCGGTGTC
>CAXTIY010000137.1:0-8552 GCA_964244215.1 uncultured bacterium | reverse complement strand
CCGATCTCGCGACGGCGGCGAAGGCGATGACGCGTCCCGAGCGCCGGGTCGACCCGAATCCCGCGCTGCGCGGTGTTTACGACGAAGGCTATACGCTGTACGAAGAGACGTACGCCGCGCTCGCACCGCTCTTCGCGCGCCGAGCGCGTGACGCGAGCCGTGCGACCGTGGGCACGGCCTGAAGCCACTCGAACTCGTCGTGGTGCGCCACGGCAGAACGCTATGGAACGCGCAGGGACGCTTCCAAGGCCGTAGCGACGTGGAGCTCGACGACACGGGTCGCGCGCAGGCGCGTGCGCTCGGACGGGCGTTGCGCGGCGAACCGTTCGCGCGCGCCGTCGCGAGCGATCTGAGGCGCGCGCGAACGACCGCGGAACTCGTGCTCGCCTGCCGCGCAGACGCCGTCGCACTCGAACTTGAACTCGAGCCGCTTTGGCGCGAGTTCGATTTCGGCGCTTGGGAAGGCCTGACGTGGTCCGAGATCGTCGCGCGCTTTCCCGAAGCCGGCGAGCATCCGAGTGACGACGGACGTTTCGTTGCGCCGGCCGGAAGTAGCGAGAGTTTCGACGACCTCGTGGGACGCGTCGCTGCAGCCTTGGCAACGCTGCGCGCGAAGCCGATTACGAACGCACTCGTGGTTACGCACGCGGGTCCGCTCCACGGGCTGCTGCGGCTGGCATACGGTTCGGAAAGCGAAGCGCTCGCGCAACGTTTTCTTCCGGCGAGTATCAATCGCTTTCGAGTCGCCCACGACGGCATCTCCGTCGTGTGCTTGAACGAGACCGCGTAAACGGCAGGCATAAAAGTCTGCCACGCAAATTTTGTGTGGCCGGCGCCCAAAGCTGCGCGATGCGTTTATGCCGTGAAATGGATGGAGCGATGGCCGAATTAGTGCGCGTCTTGAATGTGGTCGCGGCTGCGATCGAAGCGCATTCGGAAGAATTATCGGCGCTCGACGCCGCGGGTGGCGACGGCGATCATGGTATGAGTTTGGCCCTGGGTGCGCGCGGCGCCCTCGCGGCGGTCGCGAACAAAGACGATAGTGACGTCGGCGCGTTTCTCGATACGATCGGCAAATCGCTCATTAGCGGTGTCGGCGCGGCGATGGGTCCGCTCTACGGAACGGCGCTGGTCAAAGCGGGCAAAGTCGCGGCCGGTAAAGCGCAGCTCGACGGAACGACGGTTGCCGAAATGCTCGCCGCGTGCAGCGATGGTATCGTGCTGCGCGGAAAAACGAAGGTCGGCGATAAGACGATGCTCGATGCGTTCGCACCCGCAGCGGAAGCCGCGGCACGTACCGCCGCCGCGGGCGCGAGCGCGCTCGAGGTGTTGCGGGCCGCGAGCCAAGCGGCCGATGCGGGCGCCCTCGCGACCAAAGATATGATCGCGACTAAAGGCCGCGCGGCGAAACTCGGCGAGCGAACCCGAGGGTATCAAGATGCGGGCGCCACCTCGACGGCGCTGATGCTGCGCGCGACGCTCTCGGCGTTCGATGCGAAGACGAGCGTCGCGATCGCAGGAAAGGCGTAAGCTCTCTACATGAAAATTGCTATCGGTTGCGACGAGGCGGGTTTCGACCTCAAAGAAATCGTCGTCGCTCATTTAAAAGCACACGGCATCGAGACGCACGATTACGGTGTGCCCTCGGCGCAAGCGAAGCCGGATACGGATTATCCCGATATCGCGCGCGCCGTTGCCGAGGATATCGCCGGCGGCTCGGAAGAGCGAGGAATTCTGATCTGCGGGACGGGTATCGGCATGGCGATTTCCGCAAATAAGGTACCGGGCGTACGCGCCGCACAAACTCACGATACGTATTCGGCGGAGCGGGCGCGCAAGAGTAACGACGCGCAAGTGATCACGCTCGGCGCGCGCGTCATCGGGCCCGAACTCGCAAAATCGATCGTCGATGCGTGGCTCGCATCGGAATTCGTGGGCGGTGCCTCGACGCGTAAAGTCGAGAAAATGAAACAGATCGACGCCGACTACCGCGTTAAGGAACGTCCTTGAGAAAATTAATCAACGACCCGTATCAAGTCGTCGACGAGATGCTCGACGGTTTCGTTCGCGCGCACGCTTCCAAAGTGCGCCGCCTCGAAGGTGCGGCCGGCCGGGCGATCGTTCGCACGGGTGAGGTAAAGCGCGGCAAAGTCGGCGTGTTGTTCGGCGGCGGCTCGGGTCACAAGCCTGCGTTTATCGGTTATCTCGGGCGCGGCGGCGCGGACGGCGTGGCCGTGGGCAACGTCTTTGCATCGCCCCCGCCGGATCCCGCCGTTGCGGCGTCGCGCGCGATCGACGGCGGCGCCGGTATCGTATTTTCGTTCGGCAATTATAGCGGCGACGTGATGAACTTCGAACTCGCGGCCGAGACGCTCGCCGAGGACGGCATCGACGTGCGCACGGTGCTCGTTACGGACGACGTCGCTTCGGCGCCGAAGGGACAAGAAGACGACCGGCGCGGGATCGCGGGCGACTTCATCGTTTTCAAGATATTAGGCGCGCGCGCCGAAGAGATGGCGACCCTCGATGAAGTCGAAGCGGCGGGGCGTAAAGCAAACGCCAATTGCCGCACGATGGGCGTCGCGCTTTCGTCGTGCATCGTTCCGGCTGCGGGCAAAGCGACGTTCGACCTCGACGACGGCGAAATGGAAATCGGGCTCGGCGTGCACGGCGAACCCGGCATGCGTCGCGGCCCGCTCGAGCCGGCGGACCAAGTAACGACGACGCTCGTGGAAACGATTCTCGAGGACATGCCGCTCGAGCGCGGTACGGAAGTTGCGGTGCTCGTGAACGGGCTCGGCGCGACGCCGTATAGCGAGCTGTTCATCATCTTCCGACGGGTCGCGCAGATGCTCGACGAACGCGGCATCATTATTCACCGGTCATATGTGGGCGAATACGTAACGTCGCTCGAAATGGCCGGCGCTTCGGTTTCGCTGCTCAAGCTCGACGGTGAGTTGAAGCGGCTAATCGACGCGCCGGCCGATTGCGCGATGTTTACGCAGTATTAGTTTTAGCTGCGTGTTCGGCGGCGCGGCACCTTATATCTCCGCCTCACCCTCCCTATTGAACCGGCAGTTACCCTCGAGCGCGACGCGATCTCCCATCACCCGGCAAATCATGTCGCACATTGGATTCAACGGGAAACGGAACCATTGCGCCTGACCATCATCCCGCTCTTCGGAGGTCGCGGCAGCTTACTTGACCTCACCTCTTAACATAGTTTGAGGTTTAATGATGAAGAATTCCGATAATGAAAATAGCAAATCGCCATCTCAACTCATCACCGATAGAATAGCAGAGCTTGGCGATTGGCGCGGCGAGACGCTTGCCAATGTCCGCAAGCTCATCAAAGCGGCAGACCCTGCGATAATCGAAGAATGGAAGTGGAGGGGGGTTCCCGTTTGGTCGGACGGCGGGATCGTCTGCACGGGCGAGTCGTACAAGACTCACGTAAAGCTTACTTTCATGAAGGGTGCCTCTATCAAAGATCCAGACGGCGTCTTTAACGCTAGCCTCGATGGAAACGCGAGGCGCGCAATCGATCTGCATGAGGGAGACTCGATCGATGAATCTGCGTTCAAAGACATAATTCGCGCCGCAGTCGAGCTAAATTCGAAGAAAAAGAAATAGTGGTGCGACGGGTACGTGGAATCGCGATGTTTCGCCGCGTCGCTGCCGTGATTCCAAGTTTGGGTGCCGACATCGGCGGCGTCGCCGCTACTGCGGCGGCCCAGCGACGTGCCATAGCGGCACCAAGCGCGGGCGACAAGCCGTTACGTTTTCTAGTTCGAAAAGCGGAAATAACCGATGTGCGCTTCGCGTAAGATTAGTAGCGGCCATGCTTACATTTAACACTGCAGCGCACCCATCTCTGCCTCCCGCGCCCACAAACCGGTTAAGGAAACCTGTGCGAACGTGCATCATGATCGGCGCCCTTGCTGCGGCGATCATTGCCGCTCCGATGGCTGCTGTTTCGAACTCCGCGGGGAACGTGACGGGGATCGGCGGTATCGTAGTCAAGAGCAAGAATCCTCGCGCGCTCGCGGCATGGTATCGAGACAAGCTCGGCATTTCGCTCGAGCCTTGGGGAGGTGCGATGTTCCGATACGACTTGCCCGGGCACCCACCCTATACCGTGTGGAGCTCCTTCTCGAACGGGGCAAAAGAGTTCGCACACTCACGCCGCGACTTCATGCTCAACCTATCAGTCGATAATCTCGACGCATTGTGCCGTCGCCTTCACGCGAAGGGTGTCGCGATTTATGAGCGTGAATCGACGCCTTACGGAAAGTTTGCGTCGGTCGTCGATCCCGACGGCACGAAGATTGAGCTGTGGGAGGCCCCGAAACGCTGACGAGGCGTCCCGAATCGATGAAATTGCCGGCCATGCAGAGAACTTTTCAAAGGATGTTAAGCAAGCACTTGACGCCGAGACCTTTACAAGCCGGCAACGCGGCGTCTTTCTAGAATGTCACCGGCGCATTATCTTCTGGGTAGTCGTCGGTGCGCGGCTCGAGCGGCGTGAAGCCGGTGAATGAAATCGTCCCGTTCGGTCCTGAATGTAGCACGGCGCTCGTACCGGCGAAAAACGACTTCATTTCGTATGGTATGCCTTGCGCCGCCAAGAAAGACGGGCCGTTGACGATGTGAAAGTGCAGGTGCGGCTCGGTCGAAGACCCGGTATTGCCGACCCGGCCCAGTATTCTGACCCGCATTGACGAACGCCCCCACCTTGATTGCCGACGGCATCGAATGCGGCTTCATATGGGCATAGAAGGCGTAATGTCCGTTGCCGATGTCCACTCACGCGGCCGGGCGCGACATTGTAGATGTTTTCGCCATAGCAGAAATAACTCGAGTTATCTGCTGCCGGTCCCGAAAACGTTTCGCCCCGCCCGTTGACGTTGCGTAACACGGCGCGAACGTCGAAGCTGAAGCTGGCCCGATCCGAAGAGCGTGTTTCATTAGACCTCACGTCGCCGAGGAATACCGTTCGGATTTCGCAGACGCATCGAGTTGCCGAGCGCACTCCGCAGCGCTCATCGCTCCCAAGCGGGCGCGACATCGACGTCGATCGCGTACCGAGTAATCGCTTCGCTTACCGTCGCGATGTCTATGACGCGATTCGTCGAGAGTCGATGCAAGGCGGCCACGACCACCGCGTAACGGTCGACCTCGAAGAAGCGACGGAGTTCGGCGCGCGTATCGGATCGGCCGAATCCATCGGTTCCCAGCGTAACGAAGTCGCCGCGCACGAATGGTGCGATAAGGCGCGGATACGCTCGGACGTAATCGGTTGCGGCGACGGTAACTCCGTCGCCATCCAGGCAAAGCTCGACATGGCTCGTACGCGAGGCTTCGTGGGGATGGAGCATGTTCCAACGCTCGGCGGCTTGTGCTTCGCGTGCGAGTTCGCTAAAGCTCGTCACGCTCCACACCTCGACATCGACATCCCAATCGTTGCGGAGCAACTCGGCCGCCGCGAGGACTTCAAGCACTATGGCCCCGGAGCCGAGAAGACGCACGCGCTTCTTACCGGCTGCATTCCACGGTTGCAAACGATGCATGCCCTTGACGATGTCTTCGTAAGATTCGGGCGGCAACGACGGCTGAGCGTAGTTCTCGTTCATCACGGTTAGGTAAAAGAAAACATCGTCGCCGTCGGTCATCATGCGGCGAGCGCCGTAATCTAAAATTACCGCGACTTCGCACGCGAAGGCGGGATCGTACGCGCGGCAATTCGGCACCGTCGCGGCGACGACGTGGCTCGAACCATCTTGATGCTGTAGGCCCTCGCCTCCGAGCGTCGTGCGGCCGGCAGTCGCCCCGATGAGAAAACCACGCGAACGTTGATCCGCCGCCGCCCATATGAGGTCTCCGACGCGCTGAAAGCCGAACATCGAATAGAAGATATAGAACGGCAGCATCGGTTGGTTGTTGACGCTATACGAAGTCGCCGCCGCAATCCAAGACGAAAGCGCGCCCGCTTCGTTAATGCCTTCCTCGAGCAGTTGCCCGTCGGTCGCCTCCCGATAGAAGAGCATCGACTCCGCATCCTGCGGTTGGTAGAGCTGGCCTTCCGGCGCGTAGATTCCAATCTGCCGGAACATGTTATCCATGCCGAACGTGCGCGCCTCATCGGCAACGATCGGAACCAGGCGTGGACCGAGCTGCTTATCGCGAAGCAACGCATTGAAGACGCGGACCGCGGCCATCGTGTTGGACATTTCTTTACCGTTTGCAGTTATGGCAAAGTTCGCGAAGCTTTCGAACCTCGGTACCGCAATCGGTACGGCCGCAGAACGGCGCGCCGGTACGTTACCGCCGAGTGCGACGCGCCGTTCTTGAAGGTATCGTAGTTCTTTGCTGTCCGGCGCCGGGCGGTAAAAGCGCATCTCCTCGAGATCGGTATCGGAGAGCGGCAATGCGAAGCGGTCGCGCGTCTGACGGAGGGCGTCGAGATCGAGCTTCTTCTGCTGGTGTGCGGTCATCCTGGACTCGGCCGCGGCGATGCCGTATCCTTTCTTCGTCTTCGCGAGAATAACGGTCGGGCGACCCTGGTAGCGCCGCGCCGTATCGAAAGCGGCGTGGAGCTTTCGAAAATCATGGCCGCCGCGCTTGAGTCCGTCGATCTCCCCCGGCGACATGCTCGAAACGAGCGCCTGCAACTCGGGATCGAGATCGAAAAAGTGAGCCTGATTGTAGGCGCCGTCGTTCGCACCGAGCGTTTGATATTGTCCGTCTACGGTTGCGGCGAAGTTGCGCAACAGCGCGTTATTCTTGTCGCGCGAGAATAAGACGTCCCATTCCGATCCCCAAAGAACCTTGATGACGTTCCAGCCGGCGCCCGCGAACATCGACTCGAGTTCTTGTATGATCTGACCGTTACCGCGCACCGGACCATCGAGCCGTTGAAGATTGCAGTTGATGACCCACGTTAGATTGTCGAGCTTCTCGCGGGCGGCAAGCGTTAATCCGGCGAGCGACTCCGGCTCGTCCATTTCGCCATCGCCGAACACGCCCCACACGCGACGGTCGGAAGGCTCGAGGAATCCGCGTTGTTCGAGATAGCGCATGAAGCGCGCTTGATAAATCGATGTGATCGGCCCGATGCCCATCGAGCCCGTCGGAAACTGCCAAAAGTTCGGCATAAGCCAAGGGTGTGGATACGAAGAGAGCCCGGCTCCGGAAAGCTCGCGGCGAAAATTCGCAAGTTGTTCTTCTCCGAGACGGCCTTCCAAGAATGCGCGCGCGTAGACGCCGGGAGCCGAGTGCGGCTGAAAAAAGACGAGATCGCCCGGTACGTCCTGGGTTCCGCCGCGGAAGAAGTGATTGAAGCCGACCTCGAAGATTTCGGCCGCCGACGCGTAACTCGCGACGTGGCCGCCGAGTTCGCCGTAGGCTTTATTCGCGCGAACGACCATCGCGAGCGCGTTCCAACGGACGATCGACGTTATTCGTTCTTCGATTTCGAGATCGCCCGGATACGGCTTCTGTCGCTCCGCCGGAATCGTGTTTTGGTACGCCGAGTACGCGCGTCCGCGATCGAGCCCGAGCCGCTGCGCGTGTTCCGCCAAACGGTCGAGCAGATACGAACCGCGTTCGGCGCCGCCTTTGCTCACCGTAGCACTCAGGGCGTCCAGCCACTCCTGCGTCTCCCCCGGATCGACGTCGCTCGAGCCACGCTTCGTATCCCGCGACGGCTTAAGACCGTCGGTCATGCAAGATCACTTCTTCAGAGTGGCTGACGAATCGCACGTTGGATATGTGCCGCTTCCAATTGCGACTTCCCCTAGAAACATGAACGCGATCGTTCGGCGGCGCCGGCGACGCGTTTCTCGGTTTTCTCCCCCAAAAAATGGGGGCTCGAAAGCCACGGCGGCGCACATTGCAAATGGGCGGGGGAAGTAGACCGTTCGCCGTACGTTGAGGTCGTTAAAGTCTGAGAGGCCACGTTAAATGAAGCAAGATTTTCTCGATCGGACGCATTCGATTGCGGAACCCGGCTATAGCCGATGGCTCGTGCCGCCGGCTGCACTCTGCATTCATCTCGCCATCGGTCAGGCGTACGCGTTCAGCGTCTTTAACAAACCGATGTCGCAGTTGCTCGGGGTGACGGCTCCGGCACCGGGCGATTGGACGATTCCGGCGCTCGGTTGGATTTTCAGCCTGGCGATCGTGTTTCTGGGACTGGCCGCGGCGTTCGGTGGAAAATGGGTCGAATCCGTGGGCCCGCGAAAAGCGATGTTCGCATCCGCTCTTTGCTTTAGTGGTGGACTTTTCATCGCGGGGGGCGGCGTCGCCCTACACCAACTCTGGCTCGTCTATCTCGGGTACGGCGTTGTCGGTGGTATCGGCCTCGGGCTCGGTTACATTTCTCCCGTTTCGACGTTGCTGAAGTGGTTTCCGGATCGCCCGGGTTTAGCGACGGGAACCGCAATCATGGGGTTTGGGGGAGGCGCTCTGATCGGTGCCCCGCTCGCGATCTTGTTGATGAAGCATTACGCGACCGCGTCGTCCGTCGGCGTCGCACCGACGATGCTCACGAT
>CAXTIY010000136.1:0-8609 GCA_964244215.1 uncultured bacterium | reverse complement strand
GGGAAATTGCAGCACGGTCGACGTGATCGAAATGCCGCGCTCGCGTTCGAGATCCATCCAGTCGGAGGTCGCTTGCCGGGCGCGGCGTCGCGCCGCGACCTGCCCCGCCGTGTTGATCGCTCCGCCGTACAGAAGTAGCTTTTCGGTAAGGGTCGTCTTGCCGGCGTCGGGATGGGAGATGATCGCGAACGTCCGGCGCTTCTCCACGGCTTCGGCGAGGGTGGTCGAATCTTCGTGCATGTCTTGAAGACTAATATACGGCGACCCTTAAAAAGCGCCCGCTCGCACGTAGACCCGTACCTCTTCCCGCCCTCCCGAGCGCCGATCGAGCACGAGCCGGCCGCCGGGTGCCGTGTAGAGCTGAGCGACCGGGGGCACGCGCATGCGATCGGCACCGCGGCTTACGCGCACTTCGTCCCCGCGCACCGCGAGCGTACAGTCGGCCGAGGCGATCGTCGTGCCGTTCGCAACGAGCCGCGCTCCGGCCGGCATCTTTGCGCGCGCGAACGCGGGCGTGCCGCTCGCACTAGATGTCTGCCGAAAGCATTCGGGTAACGCGGATAGTGCCCACGGGGCGTCACCGTCCATGTCGCCGGCAGTCTTGCCACGCTCGAGCCCGCGCTGCGGAGGCCCCGGAGTTCCGTTCGCCGTCTCGTAGTGCGGCATCGCCGCCCGGCTACGTGCGAGCCGGAGCGACGTGAGCGCGACCAGCACGACCGCGACGATCGCAGTCGCGATCGCGAGATATCTAAGCGTCTTGTAGTACGATCCGCACTCGACCGATGCGCGAATCGGCCATTCCGTAGTACACGTCGAAGTCGCGCGGCGCGGCGCCCGGCCGCACGTCGATACCTGTCGGGAAGACGACGTTCGCAACGGCGCCGCGGCGCTCGTCGGCGGTCTCCGGCCGTAAGATCGGAGCGGGAGAGCGATAGCGAACGATGTGGGGACGCTCGGCATCGTGGATTACGATCCCGCCCTGATACTCCAAGCCCGTCGGGACGCCGGATTCGGATGTCCGCTGGTCGACGCCGTGGAAAAACGACAGCCAACCCTCGGCGATGCGAAGCGGGTTCGTGCCGCCGCCGTTTTTCACGAGGCCCCAATCCGGACCACATTCGAGGACGAGTACGCTCTCGGCGACTTTGAGAAGGTTG
The DNA here is from genome assembly GCA_964244215.1 of uncultured bacterium. Taxonomy (GTDB): domain Bacteria; phylum Vulcanimicrobiota; class Vulcanimicrobiia; order Vulcanimicrobiales; family Vulcanimicrobiaceae; genus CAXTIY01. The sequence goes on along the minus strand of CAXTIY010000136.1, from coordinate 7,452 downwards.
CTTCGCTCATGCAGCACGGCATCGAGCGGTACGTAAGCGATGCGCGTGCACTCTCGCTCTCTCGGCGCGCGCTCCATGGCTAGGGCCGCGGCCGCGCGACCGTCCGGCGCCACGAAGTGAATCATCGGCCGGTGATAAAACGCGAGGCTGACGATGCCCGCGGGCGAGAGCACGGGTTCCGGAAAAAACGCCGCGTCCTTATCGTCACCGTGCGGCAGCCCCGGGGCGCTAAAATCGGCCAGGCCCAGGCGTTCCCAAACGTAAGCATCGCGGGAGAGCGCGAACGCGATGCGCGGGCCGTTCGGCCCGAATGCGGTGTACGCCATGACGTACGCGTCGAGAACCGGAATGAACGTTACGCGTGGATCCTCGCACCCGTAGCCGCCGGCCTGCGTCCGCATCTCCCACGGTTCGCGCGGTTCCAAGGCGAAGCCGAGGCGTTCGAACGACGGGTGCTCGTCCGAGCCCGCAGCCTCGAGCAGCCCGATGCGAGACACGTTGCCTTCGGCGACGCAGCGTGGATACATCAGAAGCGATCCGTCGCGACTCCGCGTCAACGCCGGGTTGAGTACGCCCTCGATTTCGCTTGCGTCGCCGTTCGGTGAGAGCGCAACCCCTAATCGCTCTACGCTAATGTCGAGCGAATCGATCGTCCAAAGCTTCAAAACAATCTCCTGCGCTTTATTAACGCGTTAGAATCCACGAAAGTATCGGGTAAGCAAGCCGCCGGTACAAGCCTTTCCTAAAAAAAATTACCGGAGTACCGTCGACGCGACCGGATCGCCTTCCGGAGTAACGACGTCCAGAATCGAATCCTGGCGGTACACGGAGTTCGGAACGACCCACAGCGTATAAGTACGATAGGCTTCGCTTTCCTCACCGCCGTCGAGGGGCGGCCGCTCGAAAGCGACGATGCGCACCCGCGATGCGTTGGCACGGATCGACTCGATATATTGATGCCAACCGCTGGCATGGTGCGGACCCATGAGCAATAAGACGCCGAATTCGTGATTGAATCGAACCGCTGCATGAATTCCGAAGGCTTCGAGATCGCGGCGGTCGCGAACGACCGCAATGCGATTCCCCCCGGCAACCCGCGTGGTCCCCTGCGCGTATGTCTTCACCCGGACTTCGCGGCACCCAACGAGCGTTAGGAGCAGGATGCCGAGCGCAGCAATCCTCATTAGTCGACCGCTTCGCGGGCCGCGACGACTGGCCTAGCGAACGAGTCCAATGTGTGTTGTGGTGCGCCTCCAAAGCCGACGCGCCTCCAAAGTCGTTGCTTGTCTTAACCGGCACTTCTAAACTAGGAATGTAGTGAAGTTATTCCGCTTGTTCGCGGTCGCGAGCGCTCTGCTCGCATTCGTTATCGCGGTCCTCGGCAGTTGGGTACGGATCAACGATGCCGGGTTGACCTGTCCCGATTGGCCGCTCTGCCATGGAGCGCTCGTACCTTCGCTTGCCGGTGGCGTGGTGCTCGAATGGTCGCATCGCTTGGTTGCGTTCGTCGAAGGTTTCGTCGTTTTAGGGGCCATCATCTCGGGATTTCGGATGCGCTCGCGAGTTGCGGGCGTTACGCCCGCCCTCATCGCGCTCGCCGTTATTTTTCTCGCGCAGGTTTCGCTCGGCGGCGCGACCGTGTTGTTTGCGAATAGTCCGCTCTCGGTCATGCTCCACTGGGGCATGGGCATGGCGCTGCTCGCAACGCTCTCGATTCTCGCACTGCTCGCGCTTTCGGCGCCCCTGCCCGGAGCCGCACGGATTTCGTGGGATCTGCTGCGTGACGGGCCGGCCCCGGCGCTCGCGCTCGCATCCACGTTCGCTTTCGCGACGATGTGCGTCGGCGCATACGTGAGTTCGAGCTACGCGGGCCTCGCCTGCAGCACGTTCCCGGCATGCGACGGAAGCATGTGGGGCGTCGGCGCATCGCAACTCGTGCAGATGCTCCATCGCGTAGCCGCCGCATCGTTCACGATCGTCGCGGCTCTGGCGACCTTCGTCGCGCTGCAGACGGGCTCGCGCCGCGTCCGCGCGTTCTCGCTCGTGGGCTTTACGCTATTGCTCGCGCAGATCGTACTCGGAGCCGGTAACGTTATCTGGCATCTTCCGATCGTGTTGCGAGAAGCACATGCCGCCAATGCCGTCTCCACGTTTCTCGCATTCGTGATCGCAGCGGAACTCGCCGTGCTCGAGCCGTATCGCAGTCATTCGCGCGAACGCGTCGTCGCGTCGCGGCAGATGGCTTCCAACGCATGAGTTCGACGCTATCGCGTCTCGACGGCAACGTGCCCTCGCTACAACCCGGGTGGCGCGGAACGGTCAACGACTATTACGAGATCACGAAACCGCGCATCATGTATCTGCTGCTCATCACGACGTTCGCGGCGATGATGATGGCCGCGCGTGGTTTGCCGCCGCTCGCGTTGACCATCGCGACGTTGCTCGGCGGTGCGCTCGCAGCGGGCTCCGCGGGCGCCTTCAATTGCGTCATCGATCGCGATATCGATGCTTTGATGACGCGCACGATGTCGCGGCCGGTACCGACCGGCCGTATCACGCCGCTGCGAGGTCTCGCATACGCGACGCTTCTCGGTTGCGTATCGTTTGCGGTTTTATATACGCTCGTCAATCCGCTCGCGGCTTGGCTGTCGCTAGCGGGCAACGTTTATTACGTCGTGATCTACACGCTGTGGCTCAAACGAACCACGACGCTCAACATCGTCATCGGCGGGGCGGCAGGCGCCGTACCGCCTCTGGTAGGCTGGGCTGCGGTCGCACATAGCGTCGGCGGTCCTGCGCTCGGCTTATTCGCGTTGATCTTCCTGTGGACGCCGCCGCATTTCTGGGCGCTCGCGCTGATGGCGAATACCGACTACCACAAAGCGAACGTTCCGATGTTACCGAACGTGCGTGGCGCGCGGCACACGAAGATCGAGATCTTCATCTACTCGATCGTGCTGGTCGCGGTCTCGCTCGCGCTCACGCCGCTGCACGTATTGGGGCTTTGGTATTTCATACCGGCCGCGATTCTCGGCGGCATCTTCCTTTGGGACGCGTGGCGTATGCTCTGCGGGCCGACGAAGCCCCTCGCGCGCGTTCTGTTCAAATATTCGCTCCTCTATCTCGCCCTCATGTGCGTCGCGATGGTAGCGGATCGCGTGATCGGCTAACGCGTTCCGTGGCGAGCGCAAGGACGAAAGTTGCCGGTCACTCGTTCGACCGTTCTCATCTACCGCTTCTCCTGACGCTCGGACTCGGGGTATTCGCGGGAGCGCTCGATCTCGGCGTGCTCTCCCCCGCATTACCGTCGATCGCGCACGGCTTCGGAATACCGGCACGGGACGTCGCCTGGACGTTCACGCTGTATCTCTTTGCGAACGTCGTCAGCATTCCGATCATGACGAAGCTCTCCGATACGATCGGGCGCCGCCCGATCTACACGTTGTGCGTTTCCATCTTTGCCGCGGGCAGCGTCCTTGCGATCGTGTCCCCGAACTTCACGGTGTTTCTCATCGCGCGCGGCATCCAGGCGGCGGGCGCGGGCGGGATCTTTCCCGTGGCGACGGCCGCGATCGCCGACCGCGTTCCGCTCGAACGGCGCGGCTCGGCGCTCGGTATGCTCGGAGCACTCTGGGGACTCGCGGCGATCATCGGGCCGAATCTCGGCGGCGTCATCACGCATTTTTTCTCGTGGCACTGGATCTTCATCGCGAACGTGCCGCTCGCGATCGCCGTTATTTTTCTCGCGCAGCGTTACGTTCCGTCGACGGCTGCGCGCGTGCGCGGGCCGCTCGATATCGCCGGCATCGCCCTGCTCGCGGTAGGCTTGCTCGGCGTCATGGTCGGGTTGACGCGGCTCGATACGCGGGCCGCCTCATTCGGTAACGTCGCGACTCTGGTCGCGCTCGTGGTCGCGGCACTGGCGTTTGCCGCACTCGTGCCGATCGAACGCCGGGCGGCGGCGCCCGTCATCGCGCCTCAACTTTTCGCGTCGCGGCAACTCGCGCTCACGTACTCGCTCGAAGTGTTGATCGGCTTGCTCGAAGGGGCGCTCTTCTTCATTCCGGCGGCGCTCGTGGCAGCGGATCATCTTACGCCCGTCGCGGCGGGCGGGATCGCCGCGATCGGCGCGTTCATGTTCGTCGCCGTCATTCCGCTCGCGGGCCGAGCGCTCGATGCGTACGGCAGCCGCGCGGTGCTCATGGTCGGCGCATCGCTCACCGCGATCGGCCTCGCGATCTTCGCGAGCTTCCTTGCGATCTTGTGGATCGCGATTCTCGGAATCGTCGTTGCGGGCATCGGTTTCGGTGCGCTACTGGGCGCGCCGACGCGCTACATCATCACGAACGAAGTACCGCGCGAGCGCCGCGCGACGGCCGTGGGGTTGCTCAGCGTCTTTCTCATCATCGGTCAGATCTTCGGCGGCTCGCTCGCAGGCGGTGCCGTCGGCGGTCGCATCGACGATGGCGACGCCTACCGGCTCGCGTACGAAATCTTCGCCGCACTCGGAGTCGTGGCGGCGCTCCTGTCGCTGCAACTCGCATCGCGCGCAGAGGAACGGAAGACGCCGGTTTAAGCCGGTTGCGATGCGAAAGCGCAAGCGCGCGTTTGCGGCCGCGCTCGTCGCCGCATCCGTGTTCGCTCACTCGCGTCCGGGCGACGCCGAGGACGGCTATTGGGAACCGCCCGCTATCCACCCGAGCACGGCCGCGCTCGCTGCCGTGCTCTCCAAAATCGCCGCAAACGAAGGCGATCTTTCGCACGGCCGCGTCGAGCGCTATAGCGTGACTTCGAACGGCATCACGTTCGCGGCCGTAGCGACGATACGCGGCGAGGATTTCGTGGTCCGGAGCACGCTCGACGGCGCCACGTATGCGTCGGGTCGCAGCGGCGGTTTTCATTGGCGACAGACGCCGGCGGGCGTCGTGCATCTCGTCGAAAGCGACGTACAAGGCGACGATCTCGACCGTTGGCCGACCGCCCGGCTCGCGCTCGCGGCCGGCTGCGTTCTGGCCGGTGAAGCGAGCGGCGCGACGGGGCCGCAGTGGGTGTTACTCGACCGGCGCGAGCACGACGTTCCGCACTGGTTCTATGTCGATGAAGCGACGGGTGCGATCTTGCGCGAGATAACCCGCGAAGGTACGCGCGTCGAAACCACGACCTTCGACGACCGGCGAAGTGCGAACGGCGCGACGTTACCGTACCGTTGGCACATCGACGGTGCCGGCGGCGCACTCGACGTTGCGGTAACCTCGAGCGAGCTCGCGACCGTGGCTGCGAAAGATGTGGCCGTTCCGCAATCGACCTTCGCGTTTCCGCCGCCGCAGCAAGCCGAAACCGTACCGAGCTCGTTCCGGCGCAATTCGATTTATGTGAAGTTAAAGTTTGCTGGATCGGAGCATTCATTCGTGCTCGACACCGGAACGCCGCAGATCGTTATCACGAGCGCGCTCGCGCGCCGCGAGCACGCGCACGTGGCGCTGGAACATGCGCTGCTCGATACGTTGTCGATCGGCAACGAAACCGTTTCGAAAGCTCCGGTCTTTTCGGTCGACTTTGGTTGGGACGAAGGGATTCTCGGCTACGACTTCTTTCCGGGCCGCATCGTCCACCTCGATTATGCGAAAGAACGCGTGGAAGTATTACCGCGCGACGGCTTCGCCGCGCCCGCCGACGCACACGAGCTTGCAATCGACTTCGATGAGGGAATGCCGATCGTAACCGCCCGCGTGGGCGACGTTACGGGCGAACGGTTCGTCCTGGACACGGGTTCGCCGCACGTCGTCGTGTTCGCGCATCTCCTGCGGCGAAAACATCGACGGGCGAGCGATCTCGGCTTCGTGGCACTCGGCGACCGCGTTTCGGTTTCTCACTATCTCGAGGGTCCCGTAGAACTAGAAAGGGTCGCTTTTAAAAAGCTGGTCCTGGGCGACGCCACCTATAACGTCGCGAGTGCGGAGCTTCAGTCGTTTACCAAGAGCAGCGACGCGGAGTTCCCAATCGACGGGATCATCGGGACCGACATGCTAAGCCACCTCGAATGGTGGTTCGATGCGACCGGCAATCGCGCGTGGTATCGCTGGCAAGGTTAAGCGAAGTCGGACCGTGATGACGTGCATACGACGAGCGACCCGAGAAGACGTTCCGGTCCTCTCGGCCTTAATCGCGCGTTCGGTACGCGGATTGCAACGGGACGACTATTCTCCCGAACAAATCGAGCACGCGCTCGAAACGGTGTACGGCGTCGACACGACGTTAATCGACGACGGCACGTATTTCGTCATCGAAACGGACGGCGAAGTCGCGGCGTGCGGCGGTTGGAGCAAACGGCAAACGCTTAGCGGAGGCGACCAGTGGACGCAGCGCGACGATACGTTACTCGATCCCACGACGGGAGCCGCGAGGATTCGCGCATTCTACGTCGATCCCAAGCGCACGCGGCGCGGCCTCGGCACCTTGCTGCTCGAAACGTGCGAAGCGGCGGCGCGCGTCGCCGGCTTTCACCGTTTCGAAATGGCCGCGACGCTTACGGGCGTGCCTCTCTACGCAGCCCGCGGCTACGTCGCCCTGGACCGGACGACCATCCCGCTTCCGTGCGACGAAGGTCTCGCCGTCGTGCGCATGTTTAAAGAGGCGTGACGGTGCTCCTCCCGGCATGACCGAGTACGTCGAGCCGCGTGCGATGCTGCGAGCGAGCTTGAATAAGAGAAACTCGAAGAAAAGCGAGATATCGATGACCGTCAGCAGTCGGAAAAGCCTGACATGTGTGGATGAAAGTATCCCACGGATGAGTGCGAATCTGTGAGGCATCAGCCTTGCCAGGAAACGCACCGTGAATAAGTCCTGCTTTAGCGAAAGTCAAATGATCGCCGTGCTCGAGGAGCACGAGACCGGCGTCAAGACCGCCGATTTGTGCCGCAAGCGCGGCATCAGCAGCCGACCCTGTACGCATGGAAATCGAAATTCGGTGGCCTGGAGGTCAGCGATATCACTAAATGCGGGCGCTCGAAGGACGAGAATCGTCGGCTAAAGCGGCTCGTCGCCGATCAAGCGCTCAACATCGACGGGCTGAAGATCGTCGCCTCGGCAAAGTTTGAAGCCCGCGCAGCGACGAGGAGTGCAGGCGATCCGTACAGCTGTCGACACCAGCGAACGCGCGGCGTGTCGGTAAATCGGCGCAAATCGTCGCATGGTTCGCTACGTCAGTTTCGTACGCGACGACACGACAGCTTCGGGAGCGTCTACACGCGCTCGCCGTAAAGCGTCGGCGGTTTGGTAATCGCCGCCTCGCAATCACGCTTCAACCTGAGGGAGTCGTGTTGGAATGACTCGTCTCTCGCGCGTCGATCGAGCGGCGCTTCTTCAAGTCCGAAAGCGTAAAGCGGCGCGTTGCATGGCCGCGGCGAGCCAGCGCAAAGCTTCCCTGCGGTTCATGGAGCCTTCATCGTAGGA
>CAXTIY010000135.1:6547-8635 GCA_964244215.1 uncultured bacterium | reverse complement strand
GCCTCTAATCCAGGCTGGCCGTTGTTGGCGAACCAGACGGCGACGAACAGAGCGTCGGAAAAACATCGCGTTTCTCGGGTTTCGACTTGCCGGGAATACGACGGCGCCTGGGGTCTGGCCCGTTCTCATTGCACTCGGCGCTTTCGCCGTCGGCGTCTATCTCTCAACGCAAATCGTCAAGCCGACCGCTGGTTCGCGCGCAACGAGTGACGGTTGCGCTCGGCGTATCGCTGATCCCGCACGTGACGCCGTATGCCCGTTGCGCATATGGCGTTCATCTTGTAGCGGAGAACGCAAACGATTTCGGTCGCCAGCGCGTTTTGGAGGAGCGAGATCGTTTCTCGCGCGTCCCCGTGATACGTGGCGGTCAGGTTCCCGCTCTCGATGTGTTCGCGCGCGCGCCGACGCAGTTCAACGACGTCGGTAAACGAACGGTGGCGTGGGCTTGAAGTCGCGTGCTAGTGAGGCGCATAGGGGCAGTCGCCGCGGCACGTATCGACATGGGCTAATGAATTGCCGACCGTGCGTGCGCTAAGCACCGCCTGAACGATCGCTTCAGTGACAAGTTCGGCACTGATTATTCCGATAGTGTCGATATCTGCATCGAGTTCGCCCGTGCCCACCGCGAATGCGACGTCTCCATCGCGCGTCGTGTGTGACGGCACGATCACGCGTGCGAAGCCATCGTGCGCCATCCGGGCAATCACCGTCGCTTGTGCTTTGTTTAATTTCGCGTTCGTTCCGACGACCGCCAATGTGGTGTTCATGTTCGAAGTTGGGGACACTTTCTCGCTCGACGCCACATCACGTCGCCCCGCAAGAACCGCACCAGTGACCGGGTCGCGTACGTCGCCGAGCGCGTTCACGGCGACCAGCGCGCCTACGGTTATGCCGTTGCTCAGAATCCGTGATGCGGAGCCAAGCCCGCCTTTCATGGAGTTTGCAATACCGCTAAGCTTTCCGACCGTCGCACCGCAGCCCGCACCATAGTTCCCTGCACGAAACGGAACTACGCCGGCCTTCGACGCGGCGGCAAATCCCATCTCGCGGTCTGGGCGAATCGACCCGTTCCCAATGTCCAGATCGAAAAGCACCGCGGCCGGTACAATCGGAATCCGCCAACGACCGACGGCGAAACCGCATCCTCGCTTCTCCAAGAACTCGACGACGCCCGACGCCGCGTCCAGCCCGAAAGCACTCCCTCCGGTCAGGACGATTCCGTCGATCGCATCCATGGAAGCCGTGGGGTCGAGGAGCGGGAACTCGCGCGTCCCCGTCGATCCGCCGCGGACATCCACGCCGCAGACGGCTCGAGCGGGAAACAATAAGACCGTGCAACCGGTGGCTGCGAGGAAATTCTCGGCGGACCCTACCGTGATACCCGGGACGTCGACAATCGTGCCGGTCGTAATGGGCCGTTCCATTTACCGGTAATATCTCCAAGCCGGGGAGTCACGCGCAACTGCTGTGCGATCCGCATGCGCAGCTGACGTGCAGCGATCTTCGGTGTGTACTCGAATCCGATCGAGCGAACTACCCAAGTGCTAACTTCGCTCGCTAAATATTCTATTGTTTATCCGACCTCGGTCAGACATAAGGAGTTTGCCGAACTTCGCTACGCTTCTGCTACTCGGACGTTTGTTAGCGGCCGCATTTTCGAGATGTGCGGATTCAATGGACCACATTAGCGCAAGACGATGGAGGAGGGCCGACTCCTTGCGGCGCGACGAGCGTTCAACGGTCTCCATCTTCCGCGGGACGTCTTAAAAACGAACATAATTGTCTCGCACCGCTGGACATGGAGTTCGCATCGACAGCAATGCAGCGAAGCAGAGCCTCCGCTCCGCGCTAAAGCCTCCAAGCCAAATGTGTTACGCCTTGCCGTTGTGCAGTTAATTCCCGCATCGAGACGTTTTCCGTGTTCCTCCTTGCTGTGTCCGTCTCAAATTAGTAGACCGGACACAGTGAAAGGGCGCTTGTCATGGTTTGCCGACCAATGAACTCTTTGGATTAAGGCTCTGGATATGTCCACTTTCGGTGCCGGCCTTCGGGTCGATTACCGCGTTGATGAGCGCGGGCTTGCCGGAC
>CAXTIY010000135.1:4762-6447 GCA_964244215.1 uncultured bacterium | reverse complement strand
AAGCCGAACGCGCTGTCGCCTTCAAGAGCGACGACGGGCTTGCCGCTGACAACCGCAGCGCCGATCGCATATCCCATGCCGATTCCCATGACGCCCCACGTGCCGCTGTCAAGACGTTGGCGCGGCTCGTACATATCGATGATGTTGCGGCCGAAATCGAGCGTGTTGGCGCCTTCGTTGACGATGTAGACATCGGGACGGTCGGCAAGTGCATCGCGCACGGCGCGGAGGGCGCTCGAGAAGTTCATAGGCTGCGGATCAGCCTTAAGCTGTTCCGTCATCCGTGCAACGTTCTTCTGCTTGCGCTGACCGATCTGCTCCATCCAAGACGAGCTCGATTTGAATTGTCCGAGCTTAAGCGCCGCGTTGAAGGCCGTCATCACGGACTTAATGTCACCGACGACCGGGGCCGCTATTGCACGGTTGCTATCGATCTCGGTCGGCGAGATGTCGACCTGCACAAACTTCGTGTTCTCGGACCAAAGCGGAGCTCTGCCGTGCGAGAGCAACCAATTAAGACGCGCGCCCACCAGCATCACCACGTCGGCCTGGCCGATTGCGAAAGAGCGTGCGGCCGCCGCCGATTGCGGATGATTGTCGGGCAGCAGCCCCTTCGCCATCGACATTGGCAGGAATGGCACGCCCGTCGACTCGATGAAGGAACGAATCTCTTCATCCGCTTGCGAGTAGGCGGCGCCCTTTCCAAGCAGGACCAGCGGACGTTCTGCAGACCGCAGCAGGCCGAGCGCGTTGGAGATTGATTCGTCGGACGGAAATTGTGCGGGTGCCGGATCAACAACCTTCACTAGCGATTTTCTCGCGGTTTCCGTTTCGAGCACCGAGCCGAGAACTTCCGCCGTCAGGTCGAGATAGACGCCCCCGGGCCGGCCGGAACAAGCAGCATGAATCGCGCGCGCCAGGCCGATTCCGATATCTTGCGGCCGATTAACCCGGTAAGCGGCCTTTGCGTACGGCTTGGCGGCGCTCATCTGATCCATCTCTTCGTAGTCGCCCTGTTCAAGATCGACGATCGCTCGATCGCTGGATCCGCTAATGAGGATCATCGGAAAACAGTTCGTCGTCGCGTTGGCAAGCGCTACTAATCCGTTGAGAAAGCCCGGAGCGGATACGGTCATGCAGATGCCGGGCTTCTGCGTCAGATAGCCGGCGATAGCCGCGGCATTTCCGGCGGACTGCTCGTGACGAAAGCCGATATAACGCAAACCTTCGGCATGCGCCAGTCGCAACAGGTCGGTAATCGGAATGCCGGCAACGCCGTAAAGCGTGTCGATCCCATTAAGTTTTAGCGCATCCACTACGAGGTGGAACCCGTCAGTCATCGTGGCGCCGCTGTCTTCCGAATCGAGGCTTTGTTCCGCTTCGAGGGAAACACTTTGAGTCAAATTAGTTCTCCCGGCGTCGCCGGTTCTGGCCGCTTCCGGTGTGCAAACGAGCAATCACTCGAGCGGCGAATTAAGACCGCTGCATCTCCGGCCAGCCGGTAATCGTTTGTTCGGTTTCCCGCAAGAGTGGTGCACAAACCTCTGTGCAAGAGTGTCGAAATCAATTAATGCACGCCAACCGGATTGTTTCGCATGCAGTTCCGTTGTTGAACGTTGCCTCCGTCTTCTTTAAGAATTGTAGTAACACAGAGATAGTAGGATGGCCCGATGCACCGTGAGTCT
>CAXTIY010000135.1:1305-4662 GCA_964244215.1 uncultured bacterium | reverse complement strand
CCCGAACTGCCGCCATACAGTACGCAGAGGCCCCGTGGGCGTAAACTTCGCATGCTTTCGTTGATGGTCGCGATGCCGATAGCGTCATAGACGGCGTCGACCCCTTGCCCGCTTGTCTGCGCGCGCACGAATTGCGAGAAGTTAGACCCGTCGAGAACAAAGACGACGTCGGCTCCCAGGCCCACCGCGACGGTGACCTTACGCGAGTCGCCGACCGACGCGAGAACCATTGCGCCGGCCGCCACGCAGAACGTCACACGCTCGCGGCGGATTCACTTCTGAGTTGCGTTGCCCGTCACCCGAGGGGATTCGTGTGAAACAAATGCGCCAAATGTCACGCCGCAAATTTGGCGAGCGCAAACACGCTATTTGATTCGACGGTACGAGCGGAGAACAAAGGCGGCGTTGAAGCCCTCTGCGTTTCACGCTTTGAAAAACTAATTCGTTTAGGGATTTACAACCCGCTCACTAGCAGCTACTATAGTCGCAACCCACCTGGTATACCAAATACAAGATACCAGATAGAGGCGAATTGCCGTTAGGGCCACGTTCCATTCCCAGGCACATTCTCGCAACCAGGAGCGACTCGTTAGGAGTGGCTTTAGGAGAACAGCGTTGAAGCTGATGGAGTACCAAGGCAAAGAGTTGTTTCGTCGCATGGGCATCGCCGTGCCGCGAGGGCAACACGCCGGGTCTGCAGACGAAGTTCGTTCGTTCGTGGCCTCGAATCCACAGCAGTGGGTTCTTAAGAGTCAGGTGCTCGTCGGCGGTCGCGGCAAAGCGGGCGGAATTAAATTCGTCAACGACGCGCGAGAGGCGTCGGAGACGGCGCAACAATTGCTCGAGTTAACGATTCGCAACGCGCAGAACCCTGACGGCGAACGCGTTCGTTCGCTGCTTATTGAAGAGAAGCTCGCGATTGCGAGTGAAGCGTACGTGTCGATTGCGATCGATCGCGCAGCCAAGCGTCCCGTCATCATCGTTACTGCGCAAGGCGGCATGGATGTCGAGGAGGTTGCTGCCACGGATCCGGCGGCCCTAGCGAAATATTGGATCGATCCGAAGATCGGCTATTCGCCTTACATCGGTCGCCAACTGGCTTTCGAGGCGAAGTTACCGGAAGGGTTCCGAAAAGCATTTCCGTCGATCCTCGATGGTTTATATCGAGCCTTCATGACGTACGGCGCGAATTTAGTCGAAATCAATCCGCTGGTTCTGACGACGGACGGGGCCGTCTACGCCTCGGATGCAAAAGTCGAGCTGGACGATAACGCGCTGTTCAAGCACCCCGAACTCTTGCGGTGGAACGTCGACACGTCGACTGACCAAGACCAGCAAGCCGCGGTCGCGATCGGTCTCGGCTCGTCGAACTATGCTAAGCTCGACGGCTCCGTCGGCGTTATCGCCAACGGCGCCGGTCTCGGCATGGGCACGATGGACGCGATAAAGAACGCTGGCGGCGGCGCCGCGAATTTTCTCGACATCGGCGGCGGCGCCAAAGCCGAATTAGTGAAGAATAGCTATAGCCTCGTTGTCTCCAATCCGAACGTCAAAGCGATGTTCATCAACATTTTTGGGGGCATCACGCGCGGCGATCAAGTCGCGCTCGGCATCGTCGAAGCGCTCGCGGGCGACGACGTGCGCAAGGTCCCGCTAGTCGTGCGGCTCACGGGTACGAACGAGCGCGAGGGTCGCGAGATTCTGGCGAAGGCCGGCATGAATCCGGTGGAAACAATGGACGAAGGCGCGCAGCGCGCCGTCGCATTCGCGAACGCGTAGGGGGGCGACGATGGCTATTTTTTTAAACGCGCAGTCCCGAGTAATCGTGCAGGGCGTCACCGGACGTGAGGGGCTCTTCCATACCCAACGCATGCTTGCGTACGGCACGAACATCGTCGGCGGCGTGACGCCCGGTAAGGGTGGTACGAGTGTGCTCGATGGTAAAGTGCCTGTCTTCGACACGGTGAGCGAGGCGGTCGCTGCAACCGGAGCGACGCACACCGTCATCTTTGTGCCGCCGCCATTTGCCGCTGACGCACTTCTCGAGGCGCACGCGTCGGGAATAATTTTTGCCGCCTGCATCACCGAAGGAATTCCCGCGCACGATATGATGCGCATCGTCTCGGTCGCACCCGCAATGCGCATCCTCGGCCCGAATTGCCCCGGCATCGTAACGCCTGGCGAAGCGCTGGTCGGCATCATGCCGGGACACATTTTTCAGCCGGGTCGTATCGGCGTAATCTCGCGCTCCGGTACGCTCACCTACGAAATCGTCGACGCTCTCACGAAGGCCGGCCTTGGTCAATCGACCTGCGTCGGCATCGGTGGCGATCCGATAATCGGCACGACGTTCGTGGACTGTTTACGCGAGTTCGCTATGGATGATGCGACCGACGCCGTGGTCGTCTGTGGCGAGATCGGCGGCTCCGATGAGGAAGATGCAGCGGCGTTCATCGCCGACCATCTGCCTAACAAACCCGTCGTTGCATTCATCGGCGGCCGATCCGCTCCGCCGGGAAAACGGCTCGGCCACGCCGGAGCCATTATTTCGGGCACGACAGGTACGCCCCAAAGTAAGGTTGCCGCGTTCGCGGCTGCAAACGTACCCGTCGCCGATCGTACGAGTGAGATTCCAGCTCTCATGGCCGCAGCGCTCAGCAAGCGCCGGATACTGGCTTCGGCAGGCGCGGGTGCGCTATGACTGTATCCCCCTCAAATGGATTCGTTCTACCTGAGTTCGACGAGCTCGCCATGAGAGGGTCATTCGCATTCGACGTCCAGCCGTTAGATACGGGCTCGACGTTTCGTTCCAAAGCGTACGACGCGTTACGCTTGGCGATCGAGAACATGAACATTTACGACACGAATGATGAGATCCGGCTCGATGAGCGTCGCCTGGTCGCGGAATTAGGTGTCAGCCGAACGCCGATTCGAGAGGCGTTAGTGCGGCTCGAGCACGACGGGGTCGTTCGCAGCATTCCGCGACGCGGGGTTTTCGTGGTGCGCAAGACGCGTCGAGAGATGGTACAGATTATTACGGTTTGGGCGGCACTGGAAAGTCTTGCCGCAAGACTTGCGACAACGAATGCCTCAGACAAAGAAATCGAATCGTTGCGCGATTTCTTCAGCACATTCGAGAGCGCTGAAATCGCAACGCACATCGACGAATATTCCGACGCCAACCTCGCGTTTCATCAGCGCATCCTCCAGATTTCGCACTGCGATGCGCTGTTCGACACGGCGAGGACATTGCTCGTTCATATGCGTGCCATACGACATAAGACCATCTCGGAGAATCGTCGCTACGAAGTCTCGATTGTCGAACATATGCGCATCATGGAAGCGCTCGAGAAGCGC
>CAXTIY010000135.1:0-1205 GCA_964244215.1 uncultured bacterium | reverse complement strand
CGTCCCGCTCTCGACGGGATTCGGATTCTCGATATGACCCATGTCCAAGCCGGTCCGGCTTGCACACAGATGTTGGCGTGGCTTGGCGCCGACGTCATCAAGGTGGAATTGCCGGGTCGCGGCGACATCACGCGTGCCCAGTTGCGCGATAAACCCGGCGTCGACAGTTTGTACTTCACGATGCTTAATTGCAACAAGCGCAGTTTGACTCTGAATACCAAGGCCGATGAAGGGAAAGCGATCTTTCGTAAACTTCTCGAGCATTGCGATGTTTTGGTCGAGAACTTCGGTCCTGGTGCTCTAGACCGTCAGGGGTTTACGTGGAGCAAGATCCACGAGATCAACCCGCGCCTTATCTACGCGTCGATTAAAGGTTTCGGTCCCGGAGCGTACGTTGATTTCAAAGCGTACGAAACAGTCGCGCAAGCTATGGGCGGGGCGATGAGCACGACCGGTTTTGAAGACGGTCCGCCGACATCGACCGGCGCGCAGATCGGGGACACGGGCAGCGGAATCCACGCTGTTGCCGCGATTCTTGCGGCGCTTTACCAGCGCACGCACACCGGTCGTGGGCAGCGGGTCGAAATTGCCATGCAAGACGTCGTGCTTAATCTTTGTCGCGTCAAGATTCGCGATCAACAACGGCTCGCCGCCGGTCCGCTGGCGGAATATCCGAACGAAACATTCTCGGACTATGTCCCGCGCGCGGGGAATGCATCAGGTGGCGGCCAGCCCGGAGCGGCGCTTAAGTGCAAGCCGGGCGGTCCGAACGACTACGTGTATGTGATTATTCAACCGCCCGTCTGGGCAGCGCTCGCAACGACCATTGGGCGTCCGGAACTCGTCACGGATCCTGCCTATGCGACCCCGGAGGCTCGTATCAAACATTTAGGCGAAGTCTTCGGCATCGTAGAGCAATGGACGAAACAATATACGAAGTTCGAGGTTCTGGGGAAATTAAACGAGATCGACGTCCCGTGCGGTCCGATCCTAAGCACGAAAGACATCGTCGAGGACCCCTCGCTCAACGCGCGCGGTATGATCGCGTCGGTCGACCATCCGACACGCGGCGTATTCAAGACCGTCGGCTCTCCGCTTTCGCTATCGGATACGCCGATGAAGATCGTGCCGTCACCGGCACTCGGCGAGCATTCGGAAGAGATACTACGGGAGATCGGTTACACGGGAAGCACGCTTGCGGAATT
>CAXTIY010000134.1:0-8641 GCA_964244215.1 uncultured bacterium | reverse complement strand
GCAAAATCGGAAGCCGTCACGATGTAGTCTGCGAGCGCACCGTCGTAGGGTGGCGTCGCCATGAACACGACGTTGGGGCAGAGGTTATAGCGCCCGGCGCGACACCACTCGCACGTGCGATCGGGCACGCCCGGTTCCACCGCCACGCGCTCGCCGATGCGATCGCGCGGCACCCCGGCCCCGACGTCTTCGATAACGCCGGACATCTCGTGTCCGAGCACGATCGGTTTTTCTACAACGAACGAGCCGATGCGGCCGTGCGTGTAATAGTGAACGTCCGAGCCGCACACGCCGACGCGATGCACGCGCACGAGCACTTCGCCCGGCCCCGCTTCAGGCCGCGGACGATTCGTCATCGTCATGACGTTTTGACGTTCTAAGAGCGCGACGCGCATTTCTTGCGACATGGTTCGGTCCTTTACGAAAAGCGAAAGAGCGAGCGCGAAAGCGACGACTATGCCAAGATCGGCTCGGCCGCCGCGTGCAGCGCTGGATACAGACGTGTGAAGCGAGCGTACCCGGCGGAATAGATTTTTACAAGTTCGGGATCCGGCGTCTCGCTGTTCTCGGCGAGCCGCACCGCGGCATCCGCCGCATTTTCCACCGAGGAGAAGATGCCGGCGCCGGTCGCAGCGAGCAGCGCCGCCCCGAACGCCGGCCCTTCATCGACGAGCAGCCGCCGCAGCGGTCGCTCGAACACGGCGCCGATGATCGCGCGCCACAAATCGGACGACATGCCGTTGCCGGTCGCGATGAATTCCGCCGGATCGACGCCGAGCGCGCGCATGCGCACGACGCCGTCGTTCAAGCCGTACGCCACGCCTTCGAGCACCGACCGGATCAGATGCGCGCGCGTGTGTGCGAGGCTGAGCCCGGTCCAGGCGCCGCGCGCGTCGGGATCCATATGCGGCGTCCGTTCGCCCGCGAGATACGGCAGAAAGGTGCTTCCGTCGGCGCCCGGCGGCGCATCTGCGGCGCGCAGCGCGAGTGCGCTGTAAGCTTCGCCGTCGAAGCCGAGCGTATCGCGGAACCAGCGCAGACTACCGCCGGCCGAAAGCATGACGCCCATCAGGTGATAGCCGCCCGGAACCGCCGCGCAGAAAGCATGGATCGCGCCGCTCGGATCGACCTTCGGCTCGCTCGAATGCGCGAGTACCACGCCCGAGGTTCCGAGCGAAACGAGGCCCGCACCCGCCCGCACCACGCCGCTGCCGACGGCCGCCGCGGCGTTATCGCCCGCGCCCGCGACGACGGGCGTTCCCGCCGCAAGTCCGGTCAGCTTCGCCGCTTCTTGCGAAACGCGCGCCACGACGGTCGGACTCTCGGCGATCGGCGCGAACCAATCGCGCGGCAGATCGAGCGCGCCTAAGATTTCATCCGACCAATCGCGCCGCGCGAGATCGAACAGCAGCGTTCCCGACCCGTCGGAGGGGTCGCTGCCGTATGTGCCCGTCAGGCGAAAACGTAGATAATCTTTCGGCAAGAGCACGCTGCGCACGCGCGCATAGTTCGCCGGCTCCTCATCGCGTAGCCACAGAATCTTTGGCGCTTGAAAGCCCGTGAGCGCGGCGTTTCCGGTGATGCGTTGCAGTCGTTCGGCACCGACGGTGTCGCGTAGTTCTGCGGCCGCGCGCGCGGTGCGCTGATCGTTCCATAAAATCGCTGGCCGGATGACCTCGCCCGCGCCATCGAGGAACACCGCCCCATGCATCTGACCCGTAATCCCGAGCCCGGCGACCGGCCCCTCCGCCGCCGCCACCACCTCGCGCAGCGTATGCACTACGGCGTCCCACCAGGCTGCCGGTTCCTGTTCGGTCCAACCGGGCTTGGGCGTGAGCAGCGGAAACGTTGCGGTGCTGCTTGCGACGATGTCGCCGGTCGTGTCGATCCGGACGCTACGCGCGCCCGTCGTGCCGAGGTCGATACCGATTACATGCGCACTCATACGACGTCGATATGCCGCGTTGAGAGACGCCCTGCCTGCGATACGTTCCGTTCCTCAACCCGCCGGCACGAACGACATAGCTAATTGCGTTTGAAGCGCGTCGTAGATAGTTCGTTGTCGCATTTACCATATAGATCGCTCGACCATCTACGCGGCGAAATCGACGTCCAGGCCGCTAATTCGGCCGACGCGGATGTGACGCGTTCGCATCGCAAGCGCGTTATACGACTCCAAAGATTGTTCAAGCAGTTCGATCGGGTTTATATCCGACTCGTAGGCTTGAAGGATCTTAGTTTTCCCGTTCGCAGTAAAAGTCCGATGCTTGTGCCTGGTGAGACTTCCCCGCATCGAAGACATGGGCGCATCATTATTGCCGTCATGCGGCTTTCGCTGCTAACAGGTCTCATTTCGTCACAGCCGCGCAGAGTACGTTCGGGCCTAACATACGGCCACAAAAAATCGCCCGAATGAAACGGGCGATTCTTGCTAAAGGATATTTAGCCGTGGGATAACTGCGCGTCAGCCCTAGTCCGGAATGTGCACCTTGACGATTTCGCCTGACGTATTTGTGGGCTGTCCGAAGCCTTTATTGGAGATGTACAGCGTGTTACGGTCGCCGAAGGTCATCGCCGTCGGAAAACTCAGACCACCAACGATCTTGGTCCATGAGCCGTCATCTTCCAGCCGCACGACCGTTCCGGTGTTGGCGACGGGTGGCGCGGGTGCGAAGAAACCGGTAAAAGCTTCTAGGGCGTAGATCCGCCCGTGATGCACCACAACGCCGGTTACTGCGGTAAGCCCCGAAGCGATTTGCACGATTTGGCCCAGCTTTGTTAAAACGTAGATTCCTGCGTGCCCTTGTGCGCCGGGAGCGAACAAGTACAAGTTGCCGAACAGGAACTGACCGTAGAATGACGTGAGTGACGTTGGGACGATATGTCCTTGCGTGGCCGATACGTCGACGAGCCGGCTAATACTGCCGTCCGGTTTCACGGCGTCCACTTCGCCGTGATTGGGCTCGACCGCGTAAAGCGCGTCGCCCGACGCCTCGAGACTGTACCACGCTCCATCCGGTTCGAAATCGCCGAGATTCGGATGAGCGACGGGATGCGTCATGATGAAATGGCTTAGGTTAATGATCGGTTTTGCGATGCCCGGAGCGCTGATGCGATCGATGCTGCTGTACGTTCCGATCAAGCCGTGCGAACAACCGCCGCCCGCTACGAGCGCATATAAGGTGTTGTGCAAGAACGCGACGTCCGCGACACTGGTCGCGAAACCGCCCCCCGCGGCCGACGTCTGATTCGACGGAAGGCCGCGCACGATCGTGGTGCGCACGCCCGTCGTAACGTTCACCGCCGACACGCGCCCCGTTAATCCGCCAAGATACGGTCCAACCGGAGCTGGAACTTGCGGACAACGGCCTATCGTGGAATGAGTGCCGCCCAAACCGCCTTCGGCAACGTAGAGCCGCCGGTCGGGGCCGAATTTAATCCCGCGCGGGTTCTCGAGTCCGGTCGCAACGACGGTCGGCGTGATGAGCGGCGGCGGCGTTCCCCAAAGTTCGCCGGCATCCGGCGTGCCGACGATCTGACCGCCGCTGGAAGCAGTGATTCCCGAAAGTGAAAAAGCGCACACGAGTGCCCCAAGGCGGAGTGCGCGCACAGTGCATATGCTCATTGATGCCCTCAAAACTTGCATGCTTTTTGCCAGTTGTGGTGAGGTCGCTAAAACGCAGGAAGCCCGCCCCATAGCGTAGCTGCGGATGCGATCTAACCGAATGCTATCAGTGTGCCGGGAACTCTGACTAGGACCTAATAGGTCATGCTGCCGGTTCTTGCGGCGCGAGCCGGCCGATTGCTCTACGGCGCGCCCCCAACCGTTTGCGGACGAACGTCGGCTCTGTCGACATCGGGCCGCTTTCGCTCGATTAGCTGTAAAACGCCGCGGGAAGTCAATCGAGCGCACTCGTCATCGAACGGTTACGAATCGGCAGCCTACGCTCCGGTGAATCACCCGAATTAGGTAGATTATCAAAGACGGGTCGGTTAGAAGCTCGCAACAACCAACCGCAGACCTCGACATGTATATGCGCGCGAACACGTCCCACGATCTCCCTCGAGGCGCGTCGACGACCTGTGCGAATAGTACGGGGGCGCAATCGACTGCTGGTTCCGCCTGAGCCGGCGAATCGCGGACGGCCGGCCCGCGTGTTCGGATCGACGACCTGACCGAAAACGCCGTTTGTGTAAGCAGCGCCAAACGGAACGATTAGCGAAGTTGCCTCGCGAGCAGCTATCGCTGGTGAGAAGGTTACGATCGACCGCGCCGACGCGGGTTGGCGGCTCGCGAGTTTCACGATCGCGCGATGCTCGAAACGATTTGCGAAGCAGCGATCGACCTGGAGCGGTAGCGTGAACGATCGCGAGAGAATGGGGTCGACGATGGACGCTCTAAGGGCCCGGCTCGAACAACTTCGCCCCCTCTCCCAAGAACAAATCGCGGCTCTGCGCCAATCGCTTCGTAATGCAGCAGACATCGAGTTCGTGTACGCCTCGAATGCGATCGAAGGCAGCCGATTAACGCTTCGAGAGACGCAAATCGTAATCGAGCAAGGGGTAACCGTCGCGGGAAAGCCGCTGCAAGACCATCTCGATGCCAAGAACGGCGCCGCTGCCGTCGAGCTGATGCGATTCATCGTCGAGAGCGGCGAGCCGCTCTCCGCCAACTCCGTGCTCTCCCTTCATTCGCGTGTCCTCGGAGCGGGAGATACGCGTGCCGGCCGCATTCGGCCGGCGGGAGTGACGATTGCGGGCTCGCGCCACGTACCGCCGGCATGGCCGAAGGTCAGCGACGATTTCGATACCATGCTCGAGCAGTACAGAGCTCGACGCGACGTCGATCACCCCGTAACGGTCGCCGCGGACCTTCATCACAAACTCGTCTTCATTCACCCTTTCTTGGAAGGCAACGGTCGAACCGCGCGACTGCTGCAAAGCGTGCACCTCATGCAGAAGGGCTATCCGCCACTCATCATCCAACCGTCGGACCGCTTAGCCTATTATTCGGCCCTCGAAGCCGCCGACAATGGAGATCTCGATCGCTTTCGCACCTTCATTGCCGATCGCGAAGCGCAAACGCTGAAACGCTATCTCGATCTCATCGAAGACGCGCCAGGCTGATGGTCGGTGCTCGCCGATCGCTTCGACTCGTATGCCTTCATCGAAGCGTGCCATCGCAGTAACCGTCGCGGCCTCATACATGTTCGAGCGTAGACGGATGACGGAACAGTTCCATCCGCTCGTAGCCGGCTGGTTCGCCGAACGCTAAGGGGCGCCGACCAAGTGGTGAGGTCGCGAATCCGTAGGAAAGCCGTATCTACGGCTTAGCCGCAGATTCGATCTACGAAGATGCTAAAGGGCGCCGCGACATCCGACTAGGACCTAAAAGGTCACGCCGCCGCATTTCTTGCGAGATCGGACTTAATGCGCATTGAAGTTGGGCGCTTTGCTGCTACTGCTGACGCATTGGCCGCAAGAAACGCATGCCGCACAGCGCGCCTCGTGCGGTTTCCGACGCTTTCCGGTCGTCAAACGACTTGACGTATCGCCCGCTCACGACAAGCTCCACAGATTACCGTGTGCCGAAGAGGATGCTTTTACCGGCCGCCCGCGCCGTATTCACCGGCTTATCCCCTGGCGGGGCGAGTCCGCCGCCGAGATTGCGCTAACTGCGCCGGGCAGATATCCTCCGGATCGGAGGTACCCTCGGCGAGTGGGTAGGTACGCGGGACGCCGATCGCATGCGCGCGGACGCGGGTTCGCTAATCGTCGGACCCGTCGTCCGGGAGCCGTCGCCCCACCCAATCACCCGAATTAGGTTTGATTATTAGAGGCGCTTCGATTAGGCTGAATCGGTGATGTCGGCCGGGAAGTCGCCGGCCAAATGAAGCGATACCTTCTCATCGCGATGGCTTTACCGGCGACCACGGATACGATTTAAGAGACTCGTCCTTGTAGTACGATGCCCGAGCATCCAACGATACGCATCGCACACGAAAGCGTGCGTAGCGCAGCAAACCGAATAGCGACACGACGTTTAGGAGCACGATTTTGACCGACGAGATGAATCCCGAGGATCGAGCGGTAGCGTTCCTCAAGCATCTAGCGTGTAATAAACGCAAGGGCGAAGATTTCGAGAGCACATTGCTCGCGACGATTGTTAAGTGCGCGAAGCTGGAAGACTTCGATCTCGAGCCGGATGCTATCAAGAAATTCGTACGAGTGAAATTTAAAATCCGTGAGTTTTCGGTCAAATGGCCATGGCCCCGTCCTTGAAAGTGATCGATCGCGTTTCAGGAGATTCTTCTAAGCAAATGCCGAGAGCCAACTAGATCCGTAGCGCACGTGTCGGATTTTGATGACCCGCGCACTTAGATTCCGCAAGAGCGAACGCTCGGCGCGTCGGCTCGTTAGTGGCACTGTGACCGCGCTTCGTTTCGTTGCGAAAGCCTTTTGGGGAAGCTT
Source organism: uncultured bacterium (assembly GCA_964244215.1). Classification (GTDB taxonomy): domain Bacteria; phylum Vulcanimicrobiota; class Vulcanimicrobiia; order Vulcanimicrobiales; family Vulcanimicrobiaceae; genus CAXTIY01. The sequence continues at coordinate 2,170 of CAXTIY010000134.1, read as the reverse complement.
GCTATTCGCGCTACTGCTGTCGTCGAGCGCATATGGCGGCGCGGAAGACGCGCACGGCGCGGCGCTCGAGTTGGCCGCACGTTCGGGCAAACCCATCGAACCGTATGCCGAGGAATTAAACGATCCCGCCGGGAGATTCGACATTGCGGACGTCAGTCAGCCGCCGTTAAGCGCACAGTTTCACGTTACGTCGAACAACGGAGCTCCGAATCTCACACGTTGCCGCTGGTACCGGTTTACGCTCAATCCCGCCTTAGAGCGCTCGGGCCGATGGGTGCTTGGGGCGGAGGTCGAAAGCGTAGCGCTCTTCGAGCCTGCGAGAATTGGCTATCGGGCCGAATGGTTCGGTGATAATACACCCGTCGCGTCGCGACGCATGCAAAACGGAATGCCGAACGTAGACATCCCTCATGCAGACTTTGGCCGCGTTCTTTACGTTCGGATCGACGGTCCCCAATTGCCGGTTTTGACGCTTCGAACGCTCGACGATACCTTCGAATTGGAGCGAACGCAAGATATCAGCGGCGTGTTTTACGGTTCGATCTTCGGCATCCTGACGATAGCGGCGATCCTGTTCGCCTTCATCACGAAAAGTCGGATGTTCGTCTATTACGGCATCTATATGGCGACTCAGACCCTGAATCAGCTCAGTGGCCTGCCGTTCGCCAATCGGGTGCTGTGGCCGACCTTTGCGGCCTTGCCGTGGATGTTCGATATAGTTACGTTCATGACGTTGCTTCCGCTTTCGTTTATGTTCTTCTTGCGCAATGCGCTTGAAACGCGAGGATTCCCGGTGCTCGACCGGATGATCATCGCGACCGGCCTCATCGACTCGCTCGTTGGGATCGCATATTTCTCGCTCGGTCGAAACGGAGTGCAAGTGGACGTCTTGCAGATGGTTTACGTGCCGAGCTTCATCGTCATGAGCGGCGTAGCATTCGTGCGCTGGCGGCAGCGATTCGTTTCTGCCGGGATTTATTTCATCGGTCTCGTCGGACTGGTAGCCGGATTCGTAGCCGCCCCGCTCGTTAGGATCGACACGGTCGACGTCGGCTTCGTGTGGGAGGCTATCGCTTTTCTCGCGGCAATTGCGTACCGGCTCGTTGCAATGTCCCACGAACGTGAAGGCGCGCTCGCCGAAGTCGTCGTCGCGAAAGAAGCGGTGGCGCAAGAGTATGCACTCCGCGTAGCAACGGCAGAACGCTTCAACGAAGCCTTCGGACGGTTCGTACCGCGCGAATTTCTCGAACAACTCGGGCACGAGGACGTACGCGAGGTCGAACTCGGCGATCACGTCGAGCGCGAGATGACGGTACTCTTTTGCGATATTCGCGCTTTTGTGGCTTTGTCCGAGCAGTTGACTCCCCAAGCCACCTTCGACTTTCTCAATCTCTATTTTGGCCGCGTCGGCCCCGTCATACGCGCGAATAACGGCTTCATCGATAAGTATGTCGGGGACGGCGTGATGGCGCTTTTCCCCGGTCCCGCCGACGACGCTATTCGCGCGGCGATCGCATTGCACGGTGAGGTCCGGCGGTTTAACGAAGCGCGCGCACGCGACGGACGTGAGCCGATCGAAGTTGGAGTGGGGCTGCATCGTGGACGGCTAATGCTCGCTACGATCGGCGAACGCGAACGTTACGACACGACCGTTATCGCCGACGTCGTCAACGTTGCCGCACGACTCGAGGGGCTGACGAACGTCTACGGCGCGCGCATCATCGCCAGCGCCTCGGTCGTCGCGAGCGCCCTCGATCGCAAAGCGTACAATCTTCGCTGGCTCGGCGACATGCGCGTGCGCGGCTCAGCCCTGCCGACGTCGGCTTACGAAGTTTGCGATGGCGATGCGACGCAGATCCTGTTGCATAAGCGCGTCACGTCCGGCTTGTTCGCGGCGGCACTCGCGGCGTATCGGGACGGAGATTTCTCCACGAGCTGCTCGATGTTCGCGGAGCTCCTGCGCTCGGAACCACAGGACGAAGTCGCGCGATTCTTCTTAGAGCGCAGTAATCTTCGGGCTCAAGATGCCGGCGCGTGGGACGGCGTCGAGCACCACGATCTTAAGCGCTGAACGAGCGGGCCTACCGGCTTCTGGCGCCGAGCGCTCTGCGCGCGATCGGACGCACAGTCCGGCGCCGTGCAGAGCGGTCGAGGCAAACCACCTGAGCAG
>CAXTIY010000133.1:0-8703 GCA_964244215.1 uncultured bacterium | reverse complement strand
GAATCGCTTTCGGCACGTTGACGGTCGCGCGCCGGATGCGCCTGGCGAGAGGGTCTTCGTCCTCACCCGGATGGCGCTTGATGCCCCACCCGTACGCGACGACGTCGAGCCGCGTGAACTTCACCGCATTAACTTCACCGCATCGACGCGGTCCAGCTCGGCCTTTCCCTCCGGCGCGCAGTAGTCGTCGTCCGTGCCCGCGTCGTGCCCGATCGCCTGCATAGCCTCTCGTGAGCCGCTATTCGTCATGCGAATACCACACGCGGAGCTCTTGCGTACGCGGCCCGCCATTCACACCCGCTCGGGTGAGAAAGCAAGCCCGAATCGACGACGGTCAGCTGATCGGCTCTCGACCTCACGCTGTCTCCTGTTAGCCACCTGAAAGTGAATAATTCAATCGCAGTACGCGCCAAGCTGAAGCGCTCGCGATTAATGCTAGACTTCTTGATGTCTCCGACGCAATGGTAGCAAAATGTCGCTCGCCATTAATAGGACCTAATAGATCATCGCTCAGATCAAAAGTTCCCGACTAAGAAATTCGAGCTGTTTACTTAACCTTGATAGTGACCAAATCCAGCGAGGGAACGGAGGTTAGGTGAAGCTACTCGGGCGTACGACTCTGCCGGAGGACATCGATCAATGCCTAAACGTTCTTCAGGACCGTTTTCATTTGCGAAGAAGAGTTAAGGCAGTAGCGCGCCTTATGGCTCACGCTGCTCCTTCATGACATCGCGCGCTCGGCGGTAGCTATGGCGAAACGGAGCCGCGCCGCATTCTTGCTTTCGGTTTTTCGGCCCCCGTAAAAAAGCGCGGTTGAACGATATGCTTCGCGATCGAGCCGCCTTCATCGCTAAGACGTTGCTCGCCGAATGGACGGCGGGTAGAGAACCGTTCCTTGATGAGCGTGAATACGCTTACGGTAACGCATCGGATGGGCTAAACGTAGTCGTCCTACACAATGGTATATCCGAGGTTCTCAGCGCTAGCGCCTTGCCGAACGTACTGCGGTTGTCTGAGAACTTTGTGACCCAATACGCTGGATGCCGGCTAAGAGCGCTCATTCACGAATCATTCGATGAACATGCTTTTCCTACAATTCGCTCCACCACTGTTCTCATTTAAGAGCGTAGAGCGCCGTCTTCTGCGATTTGCGATCGAGGGCGAGAGCGACGAGCGAATTGCCGATCTTTTGGAGATCGCACTTCGTACTGTCAAACGCTGGGCGGATATCTATCTAGCGATGGGAACGCTCATGGGGATCGTTAGCGGCGGATCGGACGGTCATCGCGGAGCAGAAGCGCGCCGGCATGTCTTACGTCATATAAGACAACATCCCGAGGAACTGCACTCGTATCGAGTGTAGAAGCGCCGAAGGCGCTGCTTGAAATCGCATTCTGGTTCGAGTCCCGATCGCTCGGAAGATCACCGTCTTTTTTAGCGCGCGCGTTAACTCCCAACATTCCTGAATTGCCGTGGTCTCTGCTTTCGCGAAGTCCGAGGCTTGAGGTATATCACGCGGAACACGCCGCTATGCCGAGCGGTGCATCCAAGCGACCTTGGGGGCGCCCGGCCACCGGCGCACTTCGGATCGATGATGCGGACGGCGCCGCTCATACTCGTCGCGGTCATCGAGGAGAGAGCTACCGGCCGAGAATCGCACGCCACCCGGCTCGACGCTTTTACGGTCCAGAAACGCTCGACAAGTTTCTTACGGCTAGCCGATGGTTATCTGCCGTATTTAGAAGACCCGAGAGTCGCGTCGGACGCGTCCACGGGCGAGAACAAGCCGTTACGAACGTCTTTGCGGCGGCACGCTCGACCGACGCGAGGCCGGCAGCCGAGATCGGCGAATCTAGTCGATATGGCTGCGCCCACCGATTCGCGACCGCCGGACGCGACGCTGCACCGCATCGATGTCGCGACGTTTGTGCGGCTGGGTGAGCTCGGTGTTTACCCGACGCGATCGGAGCTCGTCGATGGAATTGTCTACGACTTGAGCCCGAAGGGCGATCCGCATTTTCTCGCCCAGAGTGAGATCATCGAACAGCTCGTGCTTGCCGGCCGGGGCCGCTATCGCGTCGGCGCCGAGCCAACGCTCAAAGTGGATGAGCAGAACGGCCCGATGCCGGATGTGCTCGTCGTGCCCCGCAACGCGGCCATCTCGCCCGGATCGGCCGACCTTGTCATCGAGGTAGCCGATACGTCCCTTGAGTACGATCGCGGCCGTAAACGGACACTCTACGCTGCTGTACGCGAGTACTGGATCGTCGATCTGCAGCACGAGCTCGTCGAGCGGTATCTGCCGGCCAACGCTGATTCGCCAACGATCGTACGATCGAACGAAACGCTTGCACCCGCGGCCTACTCTGATGTGACGATCGACCTCTCGGCCGTTTTCGCGGCGGCGCGTCAAGGCCGGCGTTAGCGAGCTCGACTCGTGCGAATCCGGTAAAGCGTTGTCGCAATTCTGCGCCAGCTTGATCGGCGCAGACACATCGTCGCCGGACCGCATGTAGTCGTTCCGCGCAATCGTGTTTTGCCTGGCTCGCGATAGGAGGTTGGCGGAATTCCTAGGCCGCGACTGAGCCTAACAAATCGTTTGCGTTTCCTTGGGTGCTGAAGTGACCGTAGCTACGAAGGCGGACGGCGCGAAACTCGACATGTCCGGATCGGTGTGCGACATCGACGGTACTGTTATTATACAGGAGTTAAGCTTATAGTACCGGTGCTAGTGATTCGGGCGACATATATCTTCGTTCGACCAACCATTCTTCGCTCTGCTCGAAAGATCGTCGTCACGAGCCGCAAGGCCGATTCGCGTGATGGGAAGCTGCCGATCGACCGGGTCTCGCCGGGGGCAGAGGGCGGAAGCGCGCGGTTCAGGCGGCAAGCGCGACGACCTTCGGTTTTTCGGCGGTGCGAGGCGTTGGTACGGTACCTAAGGAAACGTCACGCGTAGCGCTTCGCTGCTGACCGGCGGGCTCGTATACGAATCGCGTGGCCAGCGCCTCGATTCACCAGGCGAAGCCCCTCGCATTCCGCCGTCGGCGTCGAGGATTACGCCCGTGACGTAACCGTTGCCGGCGAGGAAAACGATTGCGTCAGCCACCTCCTTCGCGCCCGATCCGCCGCACGGGCACGGAAGCGGTGACCTGCTCGAAGATGCGGCGCTTCAGCGCCTCGGGGTGCTCGTCCCACCAGGGCGTGTCGATCACACCCGGAGAGACCGCGAGCGACCCGTTGATCGCGGCCAACTCCGAGGTGCCTGGATTGCCCATGCGCGCCGAGTGGCGATGACGAAAGTAATCGAGTCTTGCTCGCACAAATATGGAGCGTTAGCTGTGTTTGCGACGATGTCCGTTGCGTCAACGAATACAGTGGGATGTCCGCATCGAACCGTCGCTCGCAAGCCCAACGGGAGAACCAAATTAGATGCGTGTTTTCGTCACCGGCGCGAGCGGTTTTATCGGCTCCGCCGTCGTCAGGGAACTTATCACCAACGGCCATCAAGTGCTCGGCCTCGCCCGTTCAGATGAAGGAGAGCAGGCGCTCAAGGAAGCCGGGGCCGAGGTCCACTACGGCTCGCTGCAAGATCTCGACAGCCTGCGCCGGGGAGCCGAAGGAGCCGACGGCGTGGCTCACCTCGCATTCATCCACGACTTCTCCAAGTATCAGGAGAACATTGACACCGACAATGGTGTCATCGCCGCGCTAACTGATGCCCTGGCGGGCTCCGGCAAACCGCTCGTCACCACGTTTGGTATCGGCCTGCTCGCCCCCGGCAGCACCCCCACGGAGGACGAGGCGGCCAATCCGGCCATGAATCCGCGCGGCGCCCTGGAGCCACTGGCACTCTCCGCAGCCGAACGCGGCGTCCGCGCCAGTTTCGTGCGGTTGCCGCCGACCGTCCACGGCGCCGGCGACCATGGCTTCGTGCCCATGCTGATCGAAACGGCACGCCAAAAGGGGTTCGCCGCTTATGTGGGCGATGGTGCTAATCGCTGGCCCGCCGTGCACCGGTTCGACGCCGCCCGAGTGTACCGGCTGGCTCTGGAGACAGCCGCCTCGGGCACGCGCCTGCACGCCATCGCGGAAAAGGGCGTCTTGATGCGCAACATCGCCCGGACCATCGGCGAAGGGCTTGGCCTGCCGGTGCGGGGCATCTCGCCGGAGGAGGCCGCGGAGCACTTCGGCTGGATGGCAAACTTCGTCGCCATGGATGCCCCGGCTTCTAGCCGTCTGACGCAGGAGCGATTCCCATGGCAACCGCGGGAAGTCGGTCTGCTCGCCGATATGCGCGAAAACGGATACTTTGCTTAGCGCGGTCGCAGGCTAGGCCAGAATCGCACATATATATCACTTGCGAGTACACGCCGAAGTGCCCTACTACCAGATTCTCGCGCTGCTTTTACGTGTCGCCGACGTCTGGGTGCCCCCCGAGAATCGATGCCGACCTTCGCGAAGACTGCATCCGTTCAAAACGGTTGGCGACCGCATGTGTCCGATAAGTGAAGGTTATCGGACACGTGGCAACCTCAGGGTAACCGATACCGACGCTCATGTAATGCGGTCTTCGACGAGCTTCTCGCTGCACTTCAGCGTGATCGCAAGCTAATCTTGGTGGTGTCAGAGGACGACAGCTGCTTGATTTCTCCGTTTGTGTAGCGGTTTCAACTATACGCCGAGCCACTCGGGTCATTCAAGAGAGATCAAATATAATCAGTGGTGTACCAATCGATTCTTTGGAAGCGACACTGGGAGCGGAGTCGGCGGCGAACAAGACGCTTGCGACCCGGGAAAAATGCCGTGATCATAGGGGTCAAAGATCACGTTGCAGTTCTCTCCAATAATGTGTCCACCGCGTTCGTGAGACTCTTCATCCAGGGAAGATTCGAAGACAACAATCGGCGTTCGAATGCCTTTCGTCAACGACACGCGAAGCGCACTCTTGCGTTCGGAATATCCAGGCGTCGAGATGATCGCCCGGATCCAGTTCCGCTGGTTAGCCGAGATTTGCAGTTTCGCTAAGGTCGTGCTTTCAACTTGGTACGATTTGTACATCGGAAGTGATCTCATTCGCTCTGGCGAGACAGCCAAACGTGTCGTGCAACCAATAAATGTGGTCAAGCACCAAAACGCACCCAAAAAACGCCGCTGAGCCCCTCGTGCTTCCGCATAAGGTTTCGTCCGCGATTTTAAATCCGAGGTTGGCTTAATGATCCGGACTTCGTGGGACGGGTAAGCACTAGATAAATCAGCTTCGCCTCTTGAAGAATATCGGAGACAAAGGGCCCTAGGGGCAGCCGAAACCAACGTCGGTGTAATGCGTTTTCTCATGGGCGTCTCGTTCTCGATCATTAGCCGGCGGCCGAACATAGTCGACGTGTATCAGTATGTGTGCACAGGATAGAGGATTAGATGGTGCGCGATCCAGCATGATGCAGCCGATGATCACGACGGCGCCAAGCACTGCAGCGATCAGGAAAATCGCCCGGCGCACGAGTGGTGTTCCTATAATCCTCCTGACGGGGTGCGATTCGATACCCCTCCTCTTGGTCCGCGTCGATGCGAAACATCAGCTTGAACGGAAGTTCATGCTGATGTTACAAAGACAAAGAAGTGACGTCCCAACATGGAGACATCTAGGCTCACGAGCTACGCCCCCACGTCGGTAAGGAAACGGTTAAGCAGCTTGCGGATGGGCTTGCGTTCTGCACGGCCATATGATCTATACGAAAGCGTTCAGCCCATGAAATGAAGCCAGCCGGTACGAAATGGATAATCATATAGACGACGTTGCCATCCAGGTCATGATAAGAACCGTCTAAGCAGGTTCGAAACGGCTCGATATCAATCGGTTGTCGATTAATAAGCGCTCCGAATGTGGTGTGGCTGGAGTCTTCTCGGACAACCTCGAGCGAGCACAATTGGTCGAGAAATGCGCTGCGATCTGGTTCGGCGATAAGTTCGCCGTAACGCGCATACATCGCAACCTCATCCGACGTCAATCGTCGAGGCAAGATTGATCTAGAGCCTTGCTACCGTTCAAGCCGGCTCTCCGATTACACGATATAGCGTCGATCGTCCACGCGAAGGATGCGAGCGACATGGCTGGGGCTTTCGCGGCGGAGCAAGTCTCGAGGCCGGCACGACGTCGGCGCCGTAGCGCGCTCGCAACGTCGCCAGACGGCCATCGCCAGCGGAATGCGCGGCGCCGTCGAGCGGGGCACCGCCTTTGCGCTTCGGCGTCTTTTGCGATCGCTTATCGTTCGAGGCCATGGTCACGCTCCTACGGTTGGGCGACGTCGCGACCGTTTTCGCGCGAAAGCGTCACGGTGTCATCGACGCGCGGCACTCAGCATGGAATCGGGGACACCCCGTTGTCTCAAAAGGGGTCGGTTTTGAGCCGACAAGACACGCTCGAAAGCGCCGGCTGTCGTCGAAACATGGCTAGCGGGACAGAACCTAGGCACGATTCGGAGGTCGGCTAATCGCCGAAATTCCGAGATAGATTCGAATATGAGAACGACAACGGATAGCAAGGAACACCATCTCACTTTAATAGCCAAGTAACGGCTTGGTATTCAGCCCTTAATCCAGTTTCCGTCGCTCTGCGCGTCGATGGCGATATTGAAGGTCTTAATGTGCGCCGAGATCATCCTGTAATAGCCTAGCACGATGATGGCATCGCTGAGGTCCTGAACGGAGAAATGTCGCAAGGCGTGTTTGAAGGGGACGCCGGACGCTTTGCCCTCGTCGAGAACGGCTTTGCCAAAGCGCAGCAGAACGCGCTCGTCTTCGTTGAAGGCATCGGTATCGTCGATCCGATGTTCGGCGATCGCGATAAACTGATCTTGTCGAACGTCGGCCGCCTGTGCGATCGAAACATGCTGCTCCCATTCATAGGCCACGCTTTCATGCGTCCCGACCAGCAGAACCATCAGCTCCTTGTGATAATCGGAGATGGTAAGATCCCTGAATATCGCATTGGTAAGGTCGATGACCGGGATGAACGCGCCGGCGCTGTAGCCTAGCATCCGAAAAAAATTTACCTTCGTCGGCAGACTATCGAATTTTTCTCGGACTTGGGCGGGAAGCTTGGTGAAATCGGGGTACTCGATTTCCACTTTCGAGCTGATCATGTCACTATGTTTGGATGTACTGTTCACGTCTGCGCTCCTCTGAATAAGCCATCTTCTGATATCAAGGGACTCTTGCTCGTCAAGGTTGCGTCGGCACTACACAGAGCTTCACTCCCGGACGGATTTACAGCGGCGGATTCCAATGTATCCGTCTTACCGCGACGCTTGTGCGCGTCAAATCAGGAAGGCCATTATGCAGGACGAAATGTTCGGTCTATCACCTGACAATCGCTCCGGGGGCCTTCGACGCGTTTAAATCCCTCGTCGAAGAGATCGTGGAGGCCACGAGCCATGAGCCCGATACGACCATCTACGAATACGTGGCGAGCGCCGATAAAACCAAGGTCCACATCGTTGAGCGCTATCGAACTCGGGGACTGCTCCCGCACGTTGATCAGACGTTCGCCCCTTTCGCGGAGGGGTTCCTTAGACTGGCGCGCATCGACCAGCTCTACGTCTATGGCGAGACGAACGCAGCTATTCATGAGAAACTCGATGATTTCGGAGCGGAATACTTGACGCCCTTTGCTGGTTTTTCGCACCAATAACCGTAGCGGGGTTCGGCCCCCAACCGCGACCGCCCGGCGTCTTGCAGGACGTCGAGGTCCGTCGCGTGCCGATGTCGTCGCGCGAAGTCTCCGTTCGGACTCTTGTTGCGGCAATCAATGATACGGATCTTGAGATCCGCGTACGCAACTAGGCGATCCGGAAAGTCGCCCCGTTTCCATACGTTCCGGGCGTCGAGGTCATCGGCAAACGAGCGAAACAGCCTACCCTGAAAGGGGTCCATTGCGGGACAGAGCTTAGCGGCGTACGCGACTGTACGGTCAAGGGAAAGAACGGCTGAGTGTTACAACTGACCTCGATGAGAATTCGTCGGTTTGACCCTGCGGATGCTCCGACGGTTTGCGAGATATTTTACCGTTCGATTCATGAAGTTGTTGGGGCAAAGTCCGACCAAGTTCAGCTAAACGTATGGGCTCCCAAGGTGCCACAACATGGTCGCTGGTTGCAGCGGCTTTCTGACTACGAAACGTGTGTTGCTGATAACGAGGCTGGCAAGGCGGTCGGATGGATCTCAATGAGCAGAACTGGATACGTTGACATGATTTTCTGTCTGCCAGAAGCGACGAGGTGTGCGGTGGCAGGCGCGCTCTATTCGGCGGTCGAGCAACAAGCTGTCACGCTGGGTCTATCACAGCTCACGGCGCACGCCAGCTTATTAGCACAGCCGTTCTTCAAGAGGCGTGGCTGGCTGATTGAGAACTTCGAAACAATCGTTCGCAATGGCGTTGACATTCCACGCGCGATGATGTCGAAATCGCTGGCTCAGTGATCGGCCCGAAAAGGAGTCGGTTTCGGGATTTCCGAGTGACTAATTAGAGGGTGTCGTCCTTAACAATTGCGCATCCGCTTCAGCGCTTGATCGCGTAAAAGTTCATCGGAGCGAGATGTTGGTCGACGGCGGAAGAATCATGCCCGGTTACCAAGCTCAAGAATGAGCATTGATGTTGGGTGGGTTCCGTGGACACTTGCCCAGTGAGGGCGAAAGAGGTCCACT
>CAXTIY010000132.1:0-8724 GCA_964244215.1 uncultured bacterium | reverse complement strand
GGTGGCCGGCGCATTCCCGAACTCGAGCTTCCGTGGCTCGAGGGTTACCAAGGTGCGCGCCCGGTGCGCATCGGAAACGACGCGCACGGCCAATTCCAACTAGACGTATACGGCGAAGTCATCGATCTTTTGAGCGCCTCGCACCGCTTCGGGGTCGATACGAGCGAATACGAGTGGTCGCTTGGGGCGGCTATCATAGCCGAAGTCGAACGGCGCTGGAAAGAAGCCGACCGCGGCCTTTGGGAGGTGCGTGGTGAACCGCAACATTTCACCCATTCGAAAGTTATGGCGTGGGTGGCTTTGGACCGGGGCGTTACGGCCATAGAGTCGTTCGGCTTAGACGGTCCGCTGGAACGCTGGCGTGCCGCGCGTGACGAAATCCACGCGCAAATTTGCGAATTCGGTTTCGACGCGGAGCGCAACACGTTCACGCAGTATTACGGGTCGCAAGCGCTCGATGCCAGCAGCCTCCTCATTCCGAGCGTAGGCTTTCTGCCGCCGGATGATCCGCGCGTGGTTGGTACGATTGCCGCAATCGAGCGAGAGCTCTTGCGCGACGGATTCGTCTTGCGATACACGCAGACGGACGAACTCGGTCCGGACCCATTGCCGCCCGGAGAAGGGGCATTTCTGGCGTGCAGCTTTTGGCTCGTAGACGCGTACGTGCTCGAGGGCCGTTTCGACGAAGCGCGCGAGCTCTTCGAGCGGCTCGTCGCACTTGCAAACGACGTCGGGCTACTAGCAGAGGAATACGACCCGACCGAAAAGCGGCAGGTCGGTAATTTCCCGCAGGCTTTCTCGCACGTCGGTCTGATCAACAGTGCGTTCAATCTGTCGCATCGAGAGCGGCCCTTGGAACGCCGTAGCGATGGATAGCATCGGCCGTATAATCTTCAAGGTCGAATAACGCGTTAGACTTCCGAAAGGGTGGATATACTATGAGCGTCCCAACCGAAGTCGTTCCATCCCGGGTTTTCGCACTTTCTCCGAAGGATAGAACGGCGTTGTAAGTTCACCCGAACTCGCGTGAGGTGGGGGAAGTGCTCGGGGCCTGTTCGCGACAGGCCCCATTCTTTTTTTACCAGCCGTAGCCGAAGCGCCCGCGGCCGTATCCGAAACCGATGCCGTAAAAAGGATACGGTCGAAACCCGTAACCATAGGCGAAGCTACCACCGTATGGATAGCCGCCGACATAGCCGACCCCGTACGACTGATACGGAGTATCGATTTGGTTCGCGGCGAAGGCGGTGCCGTTCGCATGGCCGAGGATCGTGACTTTTTGGCCGGCTGCCAGCGTCAAGCCGGTCGGATTGATGATCGTTCCTTGATGCAACGTCACGTTGTCGATAAACCCGCGGTCGTCGCGGACGGAAATATCGTAGGCTCCGTTTACGGATGCGATGGTTCCGCGGACCGTTTCGTCGGTGCTGCCGGTCGCGTACGTCGGAAGTGATGCCTGGGTCGCTGCCGGCTGCCCGGCGCTCGGCTGAGCTGCGACGGGTAAGGCGAATGCCGCAATGGCGGCGGTAACGAGCAGGCCGGTAGCGGCGTGCTTTATGGTTTTACTTGGATTCATGTGATATTTGGGCTCCTGTGTTCTTCATAACCCTCATACCGCAATTTGGGAGTCGCCGCTAGATGAGCGGCGGCTAAATATTCGCTGAGAGCGTTACCAGAAAAATGGAGGGCGGGTGGTCTGGCGTTCGAACGCCCTTTTGATGAGCGAACCGGCAGCGCTACAAGAGTTACTCGAAGCCGCCTGTAATGGGACCGATTTCCCCGGCCCGCTCCGGTTCCGCGCGATGTTCGGCGGAATCACGGGCTACGCGGGCGAGCGGAATTTCGCGTCGCTTTCCGACGTTGGGCTTGCCCTGAAGCTCTCGAGAGCCGATCGCGAAGCGTTGATTGCCGAAGGCGGCAAGCCGCTGCAATACGAGCCGGACGCTACGCCGAGCAAATCGGCGGTCGTCGTGCCCGAAGCGATTTTATCCGATGCGGTCATGCTTGGAGAATGGGCGTTGCGGAGTGCGAAACACGTGCAAGCGTTGGCGCCACCAAAGCCGCGGCGCTCACGCTAACGGTTTTCCCTTGGTCACCTTTTCAACGAGCGCCTACCGCCACGGGTATCTCTAACGAACTCGCCGTGCCGGCCCGCATGCGAGAACCGATCGAATCGAAAAAGCGAGACATTTCGGACGCGTTGCGGACGCGTTGCGGACGCGACGGCGATAGTCTTGGGTCGTCGGCTCGAACCGGCGCAACGCCTACCCGGAGAATAAAATGTTCAAGAATATCGCCCCCATCGTCCCCGCAAGCGAAATCAGCAACCGTCTCGACGACGCGAATGATACTCGCCCCCGCGTGATCCGCTCGCAGCGGGCTTCCTCATCGTCGTTCGGCGGCTGGGGCCCGAGAATCTAACGTCGCAACTGCGCTAGCAACCCGCCGCACGGGGCCGATCGTGCCGGCCTTAGCCGAAAGTTGTCGATTCGCCGGCTAATGTGCCCCGGGCCAGCTCCCGACGACGTTGCCGTACGTGCCGCTCGTTTTTAAATCGAGCACCGTTATCGCGCGCGCATCGCCCGCGTCCGCATACTTCCGCGCCGGCCCATAACAGGCCGCGACCGGATCGCCCGGCGACATATGGACGGCTTGGACGACGTTCGGATCGGTTGCCGCCCCTTCGATCCAAACCGATGCTCCGTTCGCTAGGCGCAGCGTCCCATGCTCGTAGGCGGCCGGCCCGCTCGGCGCTCGCACGTTCGCAATGGTCGTTCGCGCACAAGGCGCCGATTGCGCTAGGGGTGCGGTGTCGTACGGAACGTGCTCGGGCGTTACGATCTTTGCCACGTCGCGGAAAATGGCGTTAGCGACGCCGGGAAGCGGCTCGTCTACCTGACTCGTTACGAACGCGATGATCGTCGTCCGTGCGCTCGGCAAATAGTATGCTGCGGTATTGTAGCCGGTTAAGCCACCCGTATAGCCGTACCAGCCGGCCGAACACCCGATTCCTAGTCCGAATTTTAAAATCGGGTCAGTCGTCGGCAGGCACGCGAGCCGAGCACGCTGCGTTGCGGCGCCGTTCTGCGTGCCCCGGACGTACGCCTCGACCCAGCGCTTCATGTCGGCGACGTCGGAAATCATGACGCCGGCAGACCATGTAAGCGATGGCGGGAGCGCGACGGACTGGTCGACCCAGGCTCCATTTACGAGAGTATATCCGTGTGCGTAAGGCGCGGGCATCTGCGGCGACACCGTCGGAAACGACGTCTGCGTCAAGTGCATCGGTCGGAAGATCCGCGTCTCTAGCTGATGGGCGACCGTATCGTGCGTGACCGATTCGAGAATCATCCCGAGTAGTAAATAGTTTGTGTTACTGTAATACCACTTGGCTCCGGGTGCGAAGAGCCGTGGAGCGTCGCATGCGGCCTGCGTCCACTTTACGCGGTCGACCGGAACGTTCGGCTTCACGATCGGTTGCAGGCCCGGCAGATTGTAGACCTCAGAAATGCCGCTGCGCATCTGCATGAGCTCACGCACCGTAATCTTGGAACCGCCGCGCACGTGAACCGGAATAGCGAAACGGCTTACCGGGTCGTCGAGCGACATGCGCTTCTCGTCCACGAGTTGCAAGAGCACCGTAACGATGAACGTCTTCGTGTTGCTGCCGATACGCACGTGATCGGGGAGCGCTAGTATTTGTCGCGGTGCTTCTCCACTGCCGATGCCTTCGACCATAGAACCGCGCTGCGGCGTCCAAACGCCCAGCAAGACGCCGGGCACGGCCGTTTTGCCGCCGTAGGAGACGAGGTCACGCCTCACCGCTGCACGGATTCGCGTTTGTATCTCCGCCGCGAGCGGCGGCCCGGGCGAAGCGGCTGCAGCAGGCACCGCGCTCGCGATTAGAGCGGCAGCGGGCGAAAGCGCCGCTAAGAGAACGGCGAAAGCACGGCAAGTAAGCGACACCGCCGGTTCGTTCTACGCTCGTCCCCCGCGTGCATCCAGCGCCTTACCGGCAAGCCGATGTCGCAGCCGGGCGGATTATCCCGGAGAGACGCCCGTCGCTTCGATCGGCGTGTTGCTGCAGCCCCATAGCGCGATCGCCCGCCGCAGCAACTCGCGGTCGAGGGGCTTTGCCAGGTGGTCGTTCATGCCCGCTTCGTGGCAGCGCTTTACATCGGCGGCCATGGCGTTCGAGGTGAGAGCGATGATCGGAACGCTTCGGTATGGTTCGTCGAATTGGCGAATCGCTCGTGTGGCATCCACGCCGTTCATGACGGGCATCTGCATATCCATGAGGACGAGATCGAAGTGTCCCGCTCGCACGGCATCCATCGCTTGAACGCCATCGGCTACCACGACGACGTCGTGGCCGTCTTTCTTAAGTAACGCGTCGACCACGACTTGATTTACGTAATTATCATCGACGACTAAGATTCGCCGCGAGATCGCTCGTACGCGGTCGTGATGCACGGGAGGCGGTGCGTCGATGGCCGGAAGCCGGGCCGTGAACCAGAAAGTGGTGCCGTGTTTGGGCGCGCTTACGGCACCGATCGATCCGTGCATTGCCGCAACCAAACGCTGGCTTATCGCGAGGCCGAGCCCGGTCCCACCGTATCGTCTGCTCGTGGAAGTGCTGATTTGCGAAAAATCGTGAAACAGCAGATGTTGCTTTTCGGGCGCGATGCCGATTCCGGTATCGACTACTTCGAAGTACAACCGATCGTCGTCAGCCGTTGCCTCGCCGCGCAACGTAACTTCGATGCCGCCGCTCGGCGTAAACTTCAGTGCGTTGATGAGTAAGTTGAGTAAGACTTGCCGCAAACGCGTCGGGTCGCCGAGAACCCAAGCCGGAACGTCGTCTGCAACGTGAAAGCCGAGCTTTAAACCTTTCGCGAGCGCGTCCGAGCGGATGATTTCCGCCGCTCCCTCGACGACGGCTCTGGGCTCGAATGCGATCGCTTCGAGCTCGAGTTTGCCCGCTTCGATCTTCGAGAAATCCAGCACGTCGTTGATGATCGCCATGAGCGATTTTCCGGCATCGTGGAGATGCATAAGGTGCATGCGTTGTTCTGAGTTTAATTCGCTTTGCAGCACGAGCGTGGTGAAGCCGATGATGCCGTTCATCGGTGTGCGCAGCTCGTGGCTCATGTGGGCGAGAAAATCCGACTTGGCTTGATTCGCCTTATCCGCTACGACCTTCGCTTCTTCGGCAACTCCCTGTCTTTCTTCGGCAGCAGCCTTGGCTTCGATCGCGAGCACGTTCTCTTCAGCGGCGATAACCTTCTCTTGAACGGCGACCGCTTTCGCTTCGTCGGCAATGATCTTCGCACGTACTGCGAGCGACTTTGCTTCGTCCGCAATGACTTTCTCGCGTGCCGCGTCCGCCTTCGCCTCATCCGCAATGATCTTGGCTTCGATGGCGAGCGCCTTCGCTGCGTCCGCGATCACTTTCTCTTTGGCGGCTGCCGCCTTTGCCTCATCTGCGACGACTTTAGCACCGGTCCAGCGCTCGATCGTTTCGATAAGCCGCTCTTTTTCGCGCCGGAGTTGCTCGGCGTGCGTTCGCAATTCGGTTACGTCGCGAGCGATCTTTACGAAGCCGACGATCTCGCCCGTCGTATCGCGCAAAGCCGCGATCTCGACGCTCGCGCGAAAACGAATCCCATTCTTACGGGCGCGCCAAACCTCGCCGTGATACGTCCCCGTTTTGCGCGCTATGGCGAGCGTCCGAGCCGGCTCGTCTTCTCGAGCGAGTTGTTGGGCCGCCGTATTACTACTGATTACGGACCCGTCGAGGGCGAGCAGATACATCGCATAATCGACGTTTGCAGCGTCGGTTCGTTCTACGGTAGCGCTTCGCTCGAGAGCCAATTGCGATCGAACGCGTGGTGAGATATTCGGCGAGCGCGCTTTCATGAAGGGCGTTCTTTATGCTCCGCCACCTCTTCGGGAAACGCGTCGTTCCAGATACGTGCGTCGCTCAAGACGGTTTCGTTCGCGAAGGTAAAGCGATTCTTCCCGGCGCGCTTCGATACGTACATCGCCGCGTCGGCGCGACCGATGAGTCCGCGGCGGTCGATTGCGTCGATCGGATAGAAACTGACGCCGATGCTCGCACTGACGCAAACGGTCGACTCGCCGACCGAGATCGGTGCGCAGACGGCTTCGACTATGCGCTCCGCGATATCTCGGGCGTCTTGTGGAGTCATTATTCTCGGGGCGATCACGACATACTCGTCGCCACCGATGCGAGCGACGGTATCGCTTTCCCGGATGACGTGCTGGATACGCGCTCCCACGGCTTTGAGCACTTCGTCGCCTGCAGAATGACCGTGGCCGTCGTTGACTTCTTTGAAGCCGTCGAGATCGATGAAGAACGTCGCGAAGTGCTCTCTTCTGCGTTTCGACGAGAGTATCGTCTGATCGATACGATCGTTGAACAGCAATCGATTCGGCAACCCCGTGAGAGAGTCGCGCGTAGCGGTTTCGCGAAGCCGTTCGATTTCCGCGGCGATGCGAAGGCTCTCTTCCGCCTGCAGCTCGAAGGTCGCGGCTTCTCGTTCCGCCGCGATGGCCGAGACGTCCGTCGTGAGAATGTCGCGCCAACGACGCTGCTGATCTATCCGCGCTACGAGTTCGCGCGGGTGACACGGCTTGACGAGGAAATCTTGCACTCCCGCTTCGAGGGCGAGAAGCTTCTCATCGATTTGCGCGAGCGTCGTCAACATCACGACCGGAATCGCACGTGTCGCCGTGTTGCCTTTAAGTACTTTGAGCGCGGTAAGCCCGTCCATGACGGGCATCGCCCAATCGAGCAAAACCAGATCCGGATCTTCAAGCTTTACCGCTTCGCATGCGAGCTTGCCGTTCTCGACATCGATAACGCGGTAATGCTCTCGCTTGAGAATCTGACAGAGGATCGAACGCGTGGTCGCGTCGTCGTCTGCCACGACGATCGTTCCACGCGCCCATGGAATTCGGTCCGACGGGCGCTCAAGCGAAGTCGTCATGACCCCTCCGTGACGGGCCCGCCGCAGGCACCGCCGCGCGCGTACGCCGCGATCGCTGCGGTGAGCGAGCGGGCGGTGGCGTGCAGCTCCGGGACGAGTGCCGTCGCGCCGGATAACGACCCCTCGCGCGCGTTTCGCTCCATGGATGAACTGACGTCTGCCAGGCATCGCGCGGTGATACTTCCGCTCGTGCCCGTTAGCCGGTGAGCGGCATCGGCGACGGCCACTGCATCGCCCGCGGCAAGACCGGCTTCGATCCGCCGCACATCGAGGTCGACCGAGTTTGAAGCCACTTGAAGGAGTGCGGAAACCGCCTCAAAGCTGCCGTCGAAAAGCTCCAAGAGCGCCGTGACGCCGGTGTATGCGTGCTCCGACGCACAGAGGTGATGGCTCATCTCTTACGTTTCGGCATAAATCGAGGCCTTCGGATGTCGCGGGCCGAGGTATACGAATCGTTTACCGTAGCTGCAGGCTCCGATGCACGATTTCGGGCTGCGCTCTATCGATCGGATCGGCAAATCTTCGTGGTCCCGCAGTTCACGAAACGACGATGCGGCGACGCCGAACGGCCGGAGCGTGCTGTCGGTCACATCGCGCAGAAGTCGGTGCGCCGATTAACATGACCGTCGACGTGCCGGAGCGAGTGCACCCTCCGCAGGAGCGTTCTCGAACGCGCCCGCGTTGCAAGCGCGTTGTGAGGCGACGTGCCCATTTCGACGATGGAGCAACTCCCGCCGCCGAGCGCGACGGGCATCTGCGGAGCCCACAAGCCGGCCGCTTTGACGTGCTCTCGCAAACCTTCGAGTATGTCGAGCTTTACGTTCTCGTGCTCGTCGTACGATGCGGGGTCATCTTCGATCGGAATGAGCCGGGTCTCGACGAAGTCGCGCACGCGGCGACGGGTCGCTTCGAGCGAAGCGGAGATTGCAAAAATCCATACTAGGCGATCGCGCCGAACGTGCTTGCTCGCGGCGCTATGAATCAGACGGCGAAGCGCTCGGCAACCATGGATATTTCAGTCAATGAATTTTCCTTGCGGCACAGGCGGGGGACCTTCGTGGGCGACGGGTTAGCGATACGGTTCGCTCTAGGCTTCGATCGTTTAACAAATGTACAGAGAGGGCGTTGCTTTGAGAGCACATGCTAGTAGCGCGAGGTCGGTCTGAGGTTTGTAAGGCGCGGATCGGCATTGCGTTCGTACCTCTCACAGCCCGCTCGCCCGGCCCAAGAGATTGACGACCTCTCTTGACGCCGGGCGAGCACCGCACAGGTTCTTAGCGAAGCGGAAAGCATGAGGGGTCGATGTCGTTTGCTTGTTCGGCTGATGATTGCGAAAGAAACGCGACTTGGGGGTGCCGGGCGACCGGGGCTCGGCGGTGGTGTCAGCAACACGCCGACCTTTTGGACCGTACGTGCGATTGCCATCGCAAACCGATGCGGAAGGCGTTCCCCTCCGAGGCGTTAGAAGCCGACGTCCCGCCCTTTCCTGGGACGTAGCGATGCCACGCCGCAAACGCGAGCAACGGCCGTCGGCCGGTAGCGACTCGGCCAGATCTTCCGGAACGCGCTCGGGATCTCGGGTTCGGCCGTGCCGCGCAAGCGAAGTCTTTCGCAAGTGGGCCGTCGGCGTGAGAACGCTTAGCCTTAACGGTTCGTTGGTAGCCCCAACGGGATTCGAACCCGTGTTACTGCCGTGAGAGGGCAGCGTCCT